>NZ_JBOGDD010001110.1:0-11536 GCF_050701675.1 Mycobacterium sp.
GTCGCTTAAATATGTTGTGGCAGTGCGTGTTCGATTGATGAAACTCGGTTGACAGAGCGAAGGGGATGTGGTCGCCCGAGCTTTTTGGTGGCTCAGAGTAGCTCTTAGAAATATTGCCGCACAATAGATTCCGCGTCGCCTTAGCACCTGTGTCCGATAAGAAGCCGGGTGGTGAACGCAGTCGGGAGGACCGGTTGACTGACCGGATCGGCCTGGGCGTGCTGACCAGGCTGGTACACCGCGATCTTGTCGATGAGGTGCTCACCGACACCGGCCGCACCGAGCGCCGTCCCGGTCGGGATCGCCAGGTAGTTCTGCGCCGCTACGACCGGGTGATCACCGCTCCGACCGTCGTCATGCACGGTCTGGCCGACAAGTTGATGCTTGGCGGCCGGGCGATCGCGACCTCCATCCGGCGGGCGCGGTTCGTGCTGTTCCCCGGCATGGGCCACGAACTGCCCGAACCACTGTGGGATCAGATCATCGGCGACTTGAATGCAACTTTCATCGAGGGCCGGGCCAGGTCTTCTGACGTGCTCGATTCGGCTGGCTGATCGCAGATCGGATAACATTCCGGCTGCATTCATCGGGTGGGCCCATGACGCGTTTCGGGGGAACGCGCCGTCCGCCTCTGAACTATTAGGAAGGCGTCCCTCGCCATGCCCAAAGAACTGAAGCCGCATTTCGAAGACGTCCAGGCTCATTACGACCTCTCCGATGACTTCTTCCGGCTGTTCCTCGATCCCACCCAGACCTACAGCTGCGCTTACTTCGAGCGCGACGACATGACGCTCGAGGAGGCTCAGCTCGCCAAGATCGACCTGGCGCTCGGCAAGCTGGGCCTGCAGCCCGGTATGACGCTGCTGGATGTCGGTTGCGGCTGGGGCGCCACCATGCGTCGCGCCGTGGAGAAGTACGACGTCAACGTCATCGGACTGACGCTGTCGAAGAACCAGGCGGCCCACGTTCAGCAGAAGTTCGACGAGATGGACAATCCCCGCACCAAGCGGGTGCTGCTGGAGGGCTGGGAGCAGTGCGACGAACCCGTCGACAGAATCGTCTCGATCGGCGCGTTCGAGCACTTCGGCCACGACCGTTACCAGGATTTCTTCAAGATGGCGTACGAGTCGCTGCCTGCTGACGGTGTGATGCTGCTGCACACCATCATTGGCTTCAACCCGGCGCACGCCAGGGAACTGGGCATTCCGCTGACCTTCGAGCTGGCCCGGTTCGTCAAATTCATCATGACGGAGATCTTCCCCGGCGGACGCCTGCCGTCGATCCCAATGGTCGAGGAGTGCGCCGCCAAGGGCGGCTTCAAGGTGACGCGGGTGCAGCACCTTCAGCCGCACTATGCACGAACGCTCGACACGTGGTCGGCCGCGCTCGAGGCCCGCAAGGACGAGGCCATCAAGATCCAGTCCGACGAGGTGTACGAACGGTATATGAAGTACCTGACGGGTTGCGCGAAGATGTTCCGAGATGGACAGGTCGACGTCTGCCAGTTCACTCTGGAGAAATAGAAGGAGTTTCGGTTCCCGCGTCGTCCGGCATCCCTGACGCTCAAGCGGTCTAGCATCGCTACGTATCTCGCCTAGCGACCTGTCGACGCAACCACGGGCCGCGGAACGTTCCAGGAAGGTGGAGTACACGCAGATGGCCGACAAGCGATCAGTCACCACCGACATGCGTCCGCATTTCGAGGACATCCAGGCGCACTACGATCTCTCTGACGATTTCTTCGGCGTGTTCCAGGATCCGACGCGCAAGTACAGCTGCGCCTTCTTCACCGGGCCCGACGTGACGTTGTCCGAGGCACAGATCGCCAATGTCGACCAGCACCTCGACAGCCTCGATCTCAAGCCAGGAATGACGCTGTTGGAGGTCGGCTGCGGTTGGGGCCTGACGCTGCAGCGGGCCGTCGAGAAGTACAATGTCAACGTCATAGGCTTGACGCTGAGCAAGAACCAGAAGGCCTACTGCACCCAGCTGCTGGACAAGCTGGACACCAACCGGACGCACGACGTGCGGCTCGAGGGCTGGGAGCAGTTCCACGGCACGGTCGACCGGATCGTGTCGATCGAGGCATTCGAGCACTTCGGCTTCGAGCGGTACGACGAGTTCTTCAAGACCTGCTTTGACATCATGCCTGACGACGGCCGGATGACGATCCAGAGCAGTGTCGGCTTCCACCCCAATGAACTGATCGAGCGCGGCAAGAAACTGACGTTCGAACTGGCCCGCTTCATCAAGTTCATGATCACCGAGATCTTCCCCGGCGGCCGGATCCCGAGCACCAAGATGATGGTCGACCACGGCGAGAAGGCCGGCTTCACGGTGCCCGAGGTCCTTTCACTGCGCAATCACTACATCAAGACGCTGGGAATCTGGGCGAACCGCCTCGAGCAACACAAAGAAGAGGCGATCGCGGCCACCGACGAAGAGAACTACCGTCGCTACATGAAGTACCTCAACGGCTGCCAGTACTACTTCATCAACGAGACCATCGACGTCAGCCTGGTGACCTACCTGAAGCCGGGTGCGGGTGCCTGACGACGAAGCGGCGGCTGGGGGACCTCCCGCTTACGGGGGCGGGACGAGTGCGGAATCAGACAAGTCAAATCCGGCCTAACGCCGAGGAGTCGGCGCAGGTCCGCCTGTCAAATGAGCCGTCCAACGTTGCTGTAATTCCTGGGCGGTTCGGTAGCGAACTTCGCTAAGCCGACGCACCCTCAGTTCTACCCGGCCACCCCTTCGCCGACTGGAGTCTTGCCCACGGCGACAGCCAGCTGGTCGGCTCCCAGTCCTCAAGGCCGGCCAGCAGCTCGTAGAGGGTTGCGCCGTCGATGGTTTCGCGGATGATGTCACCGTGCCCGGCGTGCCGGGCCAGTTCCTCGATCAAGTGGAACAACACCCAGCGCACCGACCACGCGTCGACATCCATTGTCTATGGATGCGCGTTGCGTCCTGCGCTTCCAGGAGCCGTCCATAGCGTGCATACCCCTTGCGGCCTTCGGACGAGACGACGCTTTCTCTGTCCACGCAGTTGACGCACCAGCAAACCGGCGATCCGTTCGCCAACGTCTGACACACGCTGGCTGACGCGTCCGCAACCGACGATCAAATCAGCCGCGAAGCCCTGGCCCCACCGGTACAGATTCACCTCTGCACACGGAGGGAATACGGCGGAATCAAATATGGCAGGTTACCGGTAAGCCACTGCGTATCGCTCTGCTGCCCAACGGTTCTCGCCTATCGAGGTGTCCGTGTCATTCTCGCGGTTGCCGGCTCCGGGCGTCACCCGAGCCTCCGAGTGCGCCACCGCGACAGATCCGCGTCCAGCACCGCAGCATCGCGTTCGGGAAACACGTCTCCGGTGATCTCCAGGTGCCGGATGCGGTGGAGCTGAAATCCGCGGATGCCTTCGCGCAGCCGACACCATCCCACGAAAAGCCACGCATCACCTCCGCGCAGCAGACCCATCGCCTCCACGTCACGGGTGGTGTGAGTCTCGCCGTCCTCGGAGATGTAGCCCAACCGTACGACCCGGCGCGCGGCGATCGCCTCGGGAATCAGCGAGATCGCCGCCTCGGACGGCGACTGGGAGTCGATGACGTACATCGACGCCAACGCCTCATCGACTGGCGCGAGCTGATCCTCGCGGCTGATCGCGAGGACCTTCGCCCGCGCCCGACGCGCCGCCGCACCATACGGCGAGGTCTCCAACAAACCAAGCCCGGCGAGCACCGCCAGCGACTCCGGGACCGTGAGATTCAGCGGCGGCAGGGAGTGTTCCCGCAGGACCGAATACCCGCCCGACACCCCGTAGTCGGCGTAGATCGGGACCCCCGCGAGCTGGAGCGACTGGATGTCACGCTCAATCGTGCGCTTCGACACCTCGAACTCCTCTGAGAGCCGAGCGGCCGACCACGGCCGGCGTGATCCCCGCAGCAGATCCACCAGCGCGTACAACCGCTCGGCTCTCCTCATGAATATGAGTCTTCCCGGTCTCAGGTGAGGTGCGCGCGCGTCCCGGTCGTCGACCACACCTCGCGGATCAGTCCATCCGCTGTGAAATCAAAGACATCGATCCCGCCCGCAGCATGGTCCGCGACCTGAACGTTCCACAGCATCCGCCCGTGCGCGCCGTCCACGGCCCGCGAGACCTCGGAGAAGACCACATCCGAATGCTGCTCGCGATACCGATCCAAGAACCGAGCGAAACTCTCCGCGCCCAGGACGTCGTCGCCCGGGTTCGACCCGTCCGGCTCGGAGATCAGGAAATGAATCCGGAAGTCCTCACTGCAGATCCGACGAGCGATCTCACTGTCCGTGTTCCACATCTCCAACCACATCGCGAGCGCCGCATCCGCAGCAGCCCAGTTTGTACTCATGACTTCCGTGTTCTCATTCATGCCACCAGCATTAGACGGTGCCGCGACAACGGTATGTCGGTGTTTGAGTGCCGAATCCAGCCACGAAGCTCTAGTCTCCCCCGATGCCGGAAAAGAGCCCCGTCGCCGAATTCGACTTCGTCATCGTGGGAGCAGGCAGTGCGGGCTGCCTGCTCGCCAACCGGCTCAGCGCCAACCCTGATCACCGTGTGCTCTTGATTGAGGCCGGCGGCAAAGACAACTGGTTCTGGATCAAGGTCCCGGTGGGCTACCTGTACACAATCGCCAACCCCCGCACCGACTGGTGCTTCACGACCGAGGCCGACCCAGGTCTGGCCGGCCGCAGCATTCATTACGCGCGCGGCCGCGTGATCGGTGGCAGCTCGTCGATCAACGCCATGATCCATATGCGCGGACAGGCCAGCGATTACGACCTATGGGCCCAGGCCAACGGTGACGATCGCTGGCTTTGGGGTGGCCCGAACGGTGCCGGCGAGACACTGGCGATATACAGAAAGTTGGAAGACTACTTCGGCGGAGCCGACGACTGGCACGGTGCCGGTGGTGAGATCCCTGTCGAGCGGCCGCGGGTGCGCTGGAAGATCTTGGACGCCTGGCAGGCCGCCGCTGCCCAGGTGGGCATTGCCCCGATCGACGAGTTCAACCGCGGTGACAACACCGGCAGTGCCTACTTTCACGTCAACCAACGGCGCGGCCGTCGCTGGTCGATGGCCGATGCTTTCCTGCATCCCGTCGCCCAACGACCAAATCTCACCGTCTACACCCACACCCAGGCCGTGAAGCTGCTGATGGACGACCAGGTCCACGAAGGTCAGCGTCTCGGTGCCTGGATGACAGCTCAGCGCCGCGCCACCGGTGTGCGGCTACTCAAAGACGGCCAGATCATCGACGTCCAGGCCCGCCGCGAGGTGATCCTGAGCGCCGGAGCGATTGGGTCGCCGCATCTCATGCAGGCCTCGGGTCTGGGCCCGGCCGGGCTGCTTACCCAGCATCAGGTGCCGGTGGCCGTCGATCTGCCGGGAGTGGGTGACAACCTCCAGGACCACCTGCAGCTCCGAACGGTCTACCGGGTGCGGGGCGCCCGAACCGTCAACACGCTGTACCGCAATTGGATCACCCGTGCAGGCATGGGACTTCAGTACCTGCTGCTGCGCTCAGGACCCATGACCATGCCGCCCTCCACGCTGGGAGCTTTCGCCAAGAGCGATCCCGCGTTGGCCAGTCCCGATTTGGAGTGGCACGTGCAGCCCTTGTCTTTGGCCAAGTTCGGCGAACCGCTACATCCTTTCGGAGCGATCACTCCCTCGGTGTGCAATCTGCGACCCAGCTCGCGGGGCCACGTGCGCATAGCCAGCGCAGATCCGCTGACCTACCCGAAGATCTCCTGTAACTACCTGTCCACTGACGCCGATCGTGAAGCCGCCGTGCGCGGCCTCCGAATGACCCGGCAGATCATGGCGGCGCCGTCCCTGGCCCGCTACCACCCAGAAGAGTTGCTTCCCGGCCCGCAACTGGTGAGCGACGAAGATCTGCAGCAGGCGGCTCGTGAGCTCGGTACAACCATCTTTCATCCGGTGGGCACCTGCGCGATGGGAGCCTTTGACACGCGCGGTCTGCCGCGGTCGGCCGCTACGGTGCTCGACACCGACTGTCGCGTGTACCGCGTCGCCGGCCTTCGAGTGGCTGATGCTTCGGCGATGCCCACCATCACTTCCGGGAACACCAACGCGCCGGTCATGCTGATCGCAGAGCGCGCAGCGCGGGCGATCCTGGAGTAAGTCTGTCGACACCGAGTGCTCCCCCGGTTTGGCTGGTTTTGACTTGCTAACTGCCCCAGCGGCTTTCGCCAAGCTGCATGCCCGACAGTGGTTGAAGTAAGCCTGCGCCGTGTTGATCAGAGCCCGGAAGGTACGACCTTGCCGTTGACCGTCACTTCGACCTGGTCCGCTTCGTCGTTCTTGGCAGTGATCACGCCGCCCTGGAACTGTTGGAACACCACACCGCTCTCCCGTGCTCCCGCATTACGGTCACCCGTCAGTGGCTTGCCCAGAGCCTGCCGCTGATTCTCGGTTGCCGATGCGTACTTGGCCGCAATCGGACCGGTGGCGCCGACGCGTCGACGCTCTTGCCACTGCTGCAGCCCACGGTGATCAATGCGACGACGGCCAGGCCGACGACTCCCGTGTGGCGGTATCCGATCGTCCTCATGCGCTCGCTCTCCCGTCTTCCTGTGGCGTGGGTCAAATTCCGGCTGAACCGCTTGCCCCGCCGAACATGGCAACGCCAGGGTTGACGCCGTCGCCACCCGATCAGCGAACTGATAGTTGCGGACGTGGCCGAAGGGTGGGTTATCCGCTGGGGACATAAAGCTCGGTCGCCAACGTCTCCTGGCTGGCCCACGACGCCAACAGGGCCAGATTGTCGGCGGCCGGCCCGCCCGCAGCTGCGGTGTAGACATTCAGCTGCAGGCCAGGTTCGGTGGGCAGATCCATGGACTCGAAATTCAAGTCGAGCAGGCCCACTACCGGATGGTTCACACGCTTGGTCCCGTGTCCCTTCAGCCGCACGTTCCGAGATGCCCACTGCTGCCGGAATAGCTCACTGCCCTTGGACAATTCGCCCACCAAGGCGATGAGCTCCTCGTCGTGCGGATTATTACCCACTTCCATACGCAACATCGCGGCCGCATTTCGCGTGGCCTGGTCGTAGTCGACGAAGAACGTCTCGGCCTCGCTGGGATGCAAGTACACGAACCGCGCCGTGTTGGCGGGCCGTCGCGGGTCGGCTAGTACCGGTGAATGCAGCGCGCGACCAAGTTGATTCATGGCCAGCACGTCGAGGCGCCCATTGCGGATCAACGCCGGCGCACCGGTAATGGCGTCGAGCACCTCCTGCAGCGCGGGACGCACCGTCGCCTGAGATTTGCAGTACCGTCGACCACCAGGCGCCCCGGACTGGCGTGCGAGATGCAACAGGTGATCGCGCTCCGCTTCGTCGAGCTGTAAGGCCGTGGCTAGCGCCTCGAGCACGCCCTCCGAGGTGCCGGCCAGGCTGCCACGCTCGATGCGCACGTAATACTCGACCGAGACCCCAGCGAGTAGCGCTACCTCCTCTCGACGCAGACCCTCGACCCGACGTTTGCCACCGTAGGCGGGCAGGCCAGCCATCTCAGGCGCGATGCGGGCGCGACGCGACCTTAGAAACTCTCGAATCTCGGTGCGCAGATCAAGCGTGGCGTCCATCCACTCACCGTAGGCCCGCACCGCAAGCGAAGGGAGGTACCGCCATTACCCTGAAGCCTCGGCGTCCACCAGATCGGCACCGACACGTCGACACCGCCGACCACGTGGGGGGATAAACGCCAGGTCGTCGCCAAAGATCACGCGGTCGTGGCGATCCCTCCGTCGACGGGGATGACGGTGCCGGTTAGGTAGGCGCCTGCCCGGCTGGCGAGGAACACGGCGACACCCGCCATGTCGTCGTCGCGGCCGATCCGGCGCAGTGGGGCCGACGCCGCGATCGCCTCGCCAAACTCGTCGAGGGTTGCAGCCATCATCGTCGACGGGAACGGACCCGGCGCCACCGCGTTTACCGTGATGTGTTGCGGGCCCAGCTCCTTGGCGAGCACTCTGGTGAGTTGATGCAGCGCAGCCTTGCTGCTGGAGTACGAGTAGTTGGGCCGGTTGGGGATGTGTATGGCGGCGATGCTGCCGATGTTGATGATCCGCGCGGGATCGTCGGCGGTCCCAGCGCTGCGAAGTGCAGGCAGCAGGGCCTGCACCAGCCAAAACGGCGACTTCAGGTTGAGGTCGATGACCGTGTCCCAGGCTGCGTCCGGGAACGTCTCCAACGGCTCGTCCCACATTGCGCCCGCATTGTTGACGAGGATGTCGAGACTCCCAGAGTCGGCCGTGACGAGGTGAGCGAGGCGCTCACACTCTTCGTGCCGGGACAGATCGGCGGGGACCGCCCAGACGTCGCCGAATTCGGACAGCTGTTCCTGCGCCTGAGCGCACGCTTCTTTGTTGCGTGAGCTGATGATCACGTGGACGCCCGCCTGGAGAAGCCCGCGCGCGATCATCATCCCGATGCCCTTGGTGCCGCCGGTGACCAGGCCGCGCTTGCCACTCAGATCGAAAAGTTCTGCATGCGTACCGAGTTGGCTGTTTGCCACGTGTCGCCTTTCTCGTTGGTCGGACAAGACCGTCAGTTGATACGGTTGCGTCTTTGGTCCTGAAGATCCATTGCTTCTCTCCTGTGCCAGCCGGGGACCTCTCGTAGCAAGTTATGCGGTATTCCAGACGCAAAGGAGATCCCCGTAGTAGGGGTACTGACAGGGTCCCCCTTGTCCGGTAGCCACGTGACGGCGGCAAGCACTACCTCGACGCGGCGACGCCTGACCGGTGGACGCCGCTAGCGATCATCAAAGATTGCGATCCCAACGGATATGCGGAAAGTGCACACGCGGGGTTACCAGTAGTGAGCCACGCTCGGAGAAAACATATTTCGTCGTCGTCTCAGGAGCACTTGGTAGCACACCCCACCACCCCCATGCGTGAGGCTGTCGATTGGTCGGGCCCGCACACAGGCGTCTAGGCCGTTCACTGGATCGGCGAGCCCTCCACCAATGTCGACGTCGCGATCCGGAATAAACCCAGCACCCGATGAGCTTGGCCCAGGAGCCACCTTTCCCGAACCAAGGAGCATCCATGACCCGTCCAGTCCGCGTAGCCGTGCAGATCCAGCCCGGCGGCACGCCCGACTACGCCACCTGGCGCGACGCCGTCCTGGCCGCCGACGACCTCGGCGTCGACGTGATCTTCGGCTATGACCATTTCCACCGCCCTGCGATGAAGGGCATTGTCGACGGCAAGCCCGTCATGTTCGATGAGCAACCCGACGTCGCCAACTTCGAGGGCTGGACCGCGCTTGCGTCATGGGGCGAGATCACTTCTCACGCAGAGATCGGGCTCCTCGTCACCGGCGTCGGCTACCGCAACGCGGACCTGCTTGCTGATATGGCGCGCACCGTCGACCACATCAGCGGCGGCCGGGTCATCCTGGGTCTCGGCGCGGGGTGGTACGAAAAGGATTACACCACTTACGGTTACGACTTCGGCACCTTCGGGTCCCGCTTCGATCTGTTCGACGAGAGCCTGATCCGCATCGAGAAGCGGCTCGCCGCACTGATTCCGCCGCCCGTGCGCAAGCTCCCGATCCTCATTGGTGGCACGGGGCCCAAGCGATCGCTGCCCGCCGTTGCCCGCCACGCCGACATTTGGCACGCATTCCAGGACCTCGACGCGTTCCGCAGGTCCAGCGACCTCGTCGACGAACTGGCAGTGACGTTCGGCCGCAACGGAGCCGATATCGAACGCTCGACGCTCTGGGAGAACGCCGATAGCGCCGATGCCTTCCGCAAGGCCGGGGTCACACTGTTCCAGACCGAACTCACCGCCGATGACGGTTACGACCTCACGTCTCTCAAGCAGGTGGTCACGTGGCGGGATAACGCATGACGTCGGCGGCAGGCAGCCGCTCGGGCGCTGTACGGCCCTAGCTGCTTCCGCCGTCTCTAGGCGCGCGTCGGTTGGCGGCTGAGGTGCTGGCCGCGCGGAAGATCAAGGATCTTTCTGCTTCTGATGACCAGTCACAGGCATACCATGACGAAGCCGACGCCGTGGCGGCACCCATCGCGCAGTCCACTGCTCAGATGACGGCCGCAGCTGTGACGGCTCGCAACGCGGTCGCCTAGCTTCCCAACCTCCTGCACTGCTGGCGCCAGATGCACGAAGGCCCAGGTGAGGTATCCCCTGACCTGGGCCTTTGGCCGACGTCGACACCGCAACCCCGATCGTGGCGGGATGCGGGATAGGCAGCAATCAGCGATGAATATTGCCCTCCGGTGCAGTCTGATCTGCATGGGCAAACTCATCTATGGCTTCAACGTGTCGGTGGACGGGTATATCGCCGACGCGGAAGGCAGCATCGACTGGTCTGATCCGAGCGAAGAACTACACCAGTATTGGAACGACTTCGAACGGGAGACCGCTCTGTCGTTCTACGGGCGGCGGCTCTACGAACTGATGTCCGCATACTGGCCAACTGCGGACAATGCCCCGGACGCGAGCCCTCTGATCCTCGACTTCGCGCACATCTGGCGCGACATGCCCAAGGTGGTGTTCTCGCGCACCCTGGAATCCGTCGACTGGAACTCCCGCCTGGAGCGCGGCGACCCGGTCGAGGTGGTAACCAAGCTGAAAGCCGAAACTGACGGCAGCATGGAGGTGACCGGCGCGACGCTGGCCGCACCGATCGTGCAGGCCGGACTGGTGGATGAGTACCGGATCGTGCTCACGCCCACCGCCGTCGGCGGCGGCACACCGTTCTTTCCGACACTGCCGTCATGGATCTCGCTGCGACTGTTGGAGAACCGCACCTTCCCGGGCGGCACGGTCCTTCTGCGCTACGAGGCGAAGCACGACTGATCGGGGCCGCGGGTCGTCAGCCCACCTAGAGTGAAGCGATGCGGCCGCCGCCACCGTCGACTTCGTAAATTGATCCCGTCACGTAGCCGCACTTAGCCACGGCCGCGATGATCTCGGCGACTTCGATCGCTTGGCCGGGCCTGCGCAAAGGCAGCTTCTCACCAACGGAGGAAAGCAATTCCGTTCTGACTTCCGCGGGCAGGTAATCCCAAAACTGCGTATCGATCAGGCCTGGGCTGACGGCATTCACACGGATGGGCGCGAGCTCAGCGGCCAAGCTGAGGATGGCTCCCTCGACAGCGCCACTAACGGCGGCAGAACCGACCGCCCCCTGGATCGCAGAGCGCGCCGAAGCCGCTGACACAAAGGTGATCGAACCATTGGCGTTCACATTATGGGCGGCGACCTGTGCGACACGAAGCTGAGCGATCGCCTTCTGTTCGAACGCTGCTTTGACGCCATCGAGGTCGAGCTCGAGAAACGGGCCGATGGCTTTCGCGTCCCCACCGACGCTGATGATCACCATGTCGACCGAGCCGGCCTCCTCGAACACACGCGATACGGCGTCGCGGTCCAGAGCATCGGCTGCAACAGTTTCCACCCCGCCAATGCGCTCTGCGGCCGCCGCAAGTC
>NZ_JBOGDD010001111.1:0-1922 GCF_050701675.1 Mycobacterium sp.
CGACTCCGACATGGCACCCGGGTAGAACGAGGCGATCTGGGCCATGTCCTCGTCGGTGGTGCAGACGAAGCGGGCGGTGTAGGCGGCGTCCGAGATCAGGACGCTGTCGCAACCCACCCCGTGCGACGTCAGCCAGCCGCGGTATTCGTCGAAGTCCTTGCCCGCCGCGCCGACGAGTGCCACGTCACCGCCGAGCACGCCGATGGCGAACGCCATGTTTCCTGCCACTCCGCCGCGATGGACGACGAGATCGTCGACCAGAAAGCTCAACGACACCTTCTGCAGGTGGTCGGCCAACAACTGCTCGGAGAACTTGCCGGGGAACTTCATCAGATGGTCGGTCGCGATGGATCCCGTCACCACAATGGTCACGAAGCGTCACCCTTCATTTCATTAAGTCGTCTACATAACACTAGCGCGCAGCTCGGTGCGCTAGCCTAGCAACGTCATGGCCGGTCCAATTCCGTACCCCGAATCCCCTTATCCCGCACCGCAGACCCAGCAGCCGTTTCCTCAGGCGGGACCGCAGCAGGGTGCTCAGGTGTTCTATCCAGGCCAGGTGCCGTCGCCGTATCCCGGCACGTTGCCGCCCCCGGTGAACTATCCGAAGGCCCCACGCCGCAAGGGTCTCCTGCTGATCGGCTTTGGATTGCTCGTCCTCGCCGTGGTCGCCGCCGTGGTTGCGGCGCTCGTGATCGGGTCCCGCGGTGATGACGGCGCAACCGTGACGGTCGACGACGCGTCGGCGACCACCGCGATCCAGGGCTATCTGGATGCCCTTGCCAAGGGCGATGTCGACACCGTCGCGCGCAACAGTTCGTGCGGTTTCTTCGACGCGGTCAAGGATCGCCGGTCGGACATGACGCTCGCCAAACTCACCAGCGATGCGTTTCAGAGCCAGTACGGCACGGCGACGGTCTCCAGCATCGACAAGATCGTCACGTGGTCACCGCTTCAGGCGCAGGTGCTGTTCACGATGCGCGCCACCCCTGCGGGGCGCAGCCAGGGACAGGTGGAGCGCCAAGGCGTGGCTCAGCTACTGGTCCAGGACGATCACATCCTGGTGTGCTCCTACCTGCCACGGAACACCGGGCAGTTCTAGCCGGCTAGCGGCACGAACTCAGTTGAACGAGTCGCCGCAGGCGCAAGAGCCGCCGGCGTTGGGGTTGTCGATCGTGAAGCCGGTCTTCTCGATGCTGTCGACGAAGTCGATGGTGGCGCCCTGCAGGTACGGGGCACTCATCCGGTCGACCGTCAGCGTGACACCGCTGAAGTCGACGTTCAGGTCACCGTCGAGGGACCGATCGTCGAACGCGAGCTCGTAGCGCAGGCCCGCACAACCGCCGGGCTGGACCGCGATGCGCAGGTTCAGGTCGTCACGACCCTCCTGGTCCAACAACGACTTCGCCTTTGCAGCGGCGGCGTCTGTGAGGACGGCGCCGTGAGCGGCGGTGGTGGTGGTCGACTCTTGCTGAACGGTCATTCCTTCTCCCTGTGCATTGTCATGCGTCGGATAGGTCAACGGTACCTTGCCGGAGCGCTATTCCCGACTCTTGTCATCTCCCCAGCGCGAGGAGGTCTGCTCCGCGAGCCCCGTGAGCTGCCGCGCGGCGTCCTCCATCGCCACCCGGACCGATCCGGCGTAGTCCGTGATCGAATGGGCGGCCGCGATGCCCGCGCCCCGCAGGGCGCCCTCCTCGAGGGTGACCTGGCCCGCCAAAACCAGTACCGGTGTGCTCCTTGCTCCGGCCGCCAGGGCGCTGACCACCTTTCCGTGCAGCGACTGGTCGTCGAACCGGCCCTCGCCGGTGATGATCAGGTCGGCGGTGGCGACGTCACCCGCCAAGCCCGTGTGTTCGGCAATGACGGCGGCGCCCGACTCGCGACGGCCGCCGAGTGCCAACAGCGCGGCGCCGATGCCG
>NZ_JBOGDD010001112.1:0-3417 GCF_050701675.1 Mycobacterium sp.
CGATTGCGGCGACCGGGGAACAGGGGAGCGTTCGGGATGTACTTGTTGCCTGCCGCGTTGATGGCAGAGAACGGGTGAACCCTTGTGAGATACTCACGCAACTCGTCGGCTAGCCACGGTGCTAGAGGGACTACGCGATTCGAGCTGGCGTCGCTCTTCGGCGTGCCTTCGGTCCACTGACGGGCCTTGCGCGTGGCCGTGCGGACTACTCGGATACTGCCAACCGTGGCGGGGAGGGTGGACAGGGTCACGTCCTGCAGCTGCAGACCTTGGAGCTCGGCGGCACGAATACCCGTGTGAGCGGCGAACAGCACCGCCAGCGCGTGGACCTCGTTTCCTCGGCCCTGTGACCCGTTGCGGGCGACCCAATCGCACACGCTTGCTACCTGATCCGCAGCGCAAGATCGTCGAGTATGGAAAGCGGAGGTGCCACTGTTTCGCCCGCGAGCTGACGACGGTTTGACGACGACGACAGTCGGACTTGCCGACGCGTCTACCTACACGACAATGGACTCGTATCGTGCCTGGCCCGGACGCCCGGAAAGAGCGTTGTTAGGCCATCGAAGGTCCGCAATTGTCCGGAAGCAATATAAGGGTGAACGGTTTGATACGACTGGGTAAGGGTCGTCTTCGCCTCCGGTGCAGCGGATTCCGCCGCAGCCTTGTTGAGCCAATAGTCGGGGTCACGCTTATCGGCGTAGACCTGCGCGTTGGGGAGAACGGCTCATTGCTTCGGAAGCTCGTCACGAAAACATCCAGCGCGACCTTTCCCGACGGACAGTGCCGTGAGAATCGGCTGCGCCTCAAGCATGGAACGCAGCGGCCCCCGCGGCACGTGTCAGGCGAGCAGGCTATCGGCGTTCCTGGTCGTCAGCTCTCGCCAGCTGGTGGCGCCGGGCGGCGGTGGGGCGGCGTCGACTGATGCCAATTGCGCATCAACGCCCGCAGCGGGGGTCCAGCAGGAATCGCTGCCGTAGACAATATGGGCAGTGCCCGCGACGTCCGCGAGAACTGGCAGCTGAATCGGGAACGGCGTCCCTGCCATGTCGAACCACAAGGCGCGCATCGCGTCTCGCCACGGCGGTCCGCTCCCGCCCTGTCTGAAGAGCTCGATGCGATCGCTGAAGAAGGCCAGTGCCGCACCCGAATGTGGCACCAGTATCCGCATGTCCGGATACCGGTGCGCGACGCCCGCGAGCACCAGGTCGGTGATCGAGCGGGTGCTGTCGAACATGAACTCCAGCATCGGGCGGGGCCGACCGAGCGCGGTCCGCTCCCACCCGACCGGAGACGTCGGGTGGACGAACAGCACAGCCCGCCGCGCATTGAGCTCCGCCCAAACAGGTTCGAAGATCCGATCACCGAGGTAATGGCCATCGATGTTCGAATCGAGGATGACGCCGGACGCCCCGAGAGTGTCGACGGCCCGGCGAAGTTCGGCGACCGCGGCGTCGACATCGGGTAGCGGCAGCGAGGCGAAGAACCCGAAGCGGCCGGGATGGTCACGGACGGGCTTCGCCGCTTCGTCGTTGACGTGTTCGGCGACGGCACGGGCGGTGGCGACGTCGCCGAGGTCCATACCGGGCGAGGAGATCGACAGGATGGCCCGCCGGATATCGCGTCGGTCCATCGCGGACAGTTGTTCATTGAGATTCCACTGCGGCCACCCCGGCATGCCGTCAGGTGCGAGATGACCCGCCGACCGGGCGGCACGGACATACTCGTCGGTGACGAAGTGGGCGTGCACATCGACAAGTCCAGTAGATGTGGGCATGCTCCCATGATTGCACCGACCACCACGATCGCGGCTGTACGTGTTCCCAGCCGCCGGTGGGTCAGTACGTGTCGTAGCCGTTGACGGTCTCGGCCAACGCGTTGTCGTAGCTTTGACCGGTGTTCCTGCACGGCGAGCAGACACCGGGACAAACCGGATGCCGAATCGGTTTCTGCCGACGCGGTGAGGTCATCGAGACTGCAGTAGCAGCGGTCGATATGTCGAAGACCGTTGCGTGGCAGTGTTGTGCGCGACGCTGGTGTGGTGATGCCGGAACAGGCCCGATCGCAGAGTCGGCTCACTGACGTGGTCGTCGTTCGTCGAGCCTGAGTCTGGGGCCTTGTCACGTGGATGGGCAAGCCTCACCCAGTCGCGGATCACTCGCATTCCGGGCGGCGATGTGATGGTGGCGCGGCTCAGCCCAGGAACTCCGACTCCAGAACCAGGTCTTTGAGTAGCGTCTGATACTCGACGTGGGTTTCGTGCTCGATGGTCTGCCACCGATTGCCTTGCTGTTCCTTCATATAGGCGCGGTACTTGGGTGCGCCGGGGATGCCGACGTTGTCGGCGACCACGATCGTTCCCGGATGCAGCCAGCCCCGGTCGACTAGCCGCTGCAGGTCGTTCAGGTATACGTCCTTCCAGTGGTCGAGGAACACGAAATCCAAACAGCCCTCGGTGAATCCGTAGTCCTTGGCAAGAACCTCGAGCGTTGTCCCGTCGTCGACGGTGCCGTTAATGCAGGTGATGCGATCGGCGAGGCCGGCGTGCGCCCACACGCGGCGGGCCACCGAGGCGTTGGCACCGGACTTTTCGATCGAGAACACCTTGGCGGCTGGTGCCGCTCGGGCGATCCGCAGCCCGCTGTATCCGCAGTAGGCACCGAGCTCCATGGCGAGCTTCGGATTCGCGCGCTTGACGGCGGCGTCGAGCAGCTGGCCCTTCTCGTCGCCGACGTTCATCAGGATCGACTTGTCGTAGGCAAAGTCGTCGATGGCGTCGATCGCGGCGTCGACATCGCCTGCCGGCGCGTTGGCAATGACGTACTCGGCCGTCGCCTCCTCCCGGCCGTCACCCATCTGACCCGTCCGTACGACGTTCAGGCCGCCGAAAGCCATGCGCAGGAACGAATACCTCAGGAATGGAAACTTCTGTCGCAACGTCCTCGTCAGACTCATTGCACCGAAACCTCATCTCCAGATGCGGACTTCGTCATCAGATCGGCCCTTTCTGTCTTGCTCAGATCCCTGGAGCCGTTCCCGCGCGGTCGGGCCGATGGAGTTGGCGAGCGATTTCATTGATGCGAAATCCCCGCACTGCGCGAAATGGTCATCGTCTGCGCGATGTCACGTGTGCGTGTTGCAACAGTTGCCGCGCGAGTTCGTTCCTTTCAAAGTACCGTGCGGTTTCAAGCGCGGACGGCGAGCCTGCCAGCGGATCGGCGTCGGCTGACAGCAGCAGTTCGATGATCGTTGTGTCGTTCTTGAAGACGGCGCCTGCCAACGGAGTTTGTCCTCGATTGTTGTGTCGATCAACGTCGGCCCCGCGCGCGATCAGCGCCGCGACAGCGGAGTCGTGTCCGTAATAACTGGCGAGCATCACCAGGGTGTCCCCGTTGGTGTTGGTGAGGTTCACGGGTACGC
>NZ_JBOGDD010001113.1:0-6943 GCF_050701675.1 Mycobacterium sp.
CGTCACGGCCGAGTCGCCGTGCCACTCGTCGAGGATCGCGCCGCAGTCGATCGACACCAGATCGCCTGCGGCCAGCACCTCGCCGGCCGATGGGATGCCGTGGACCACGCGGTCGTTCACCGACGAGCAGATGCTGCCGGGGAACCCGTGATAGCCGAGGAACGACGGAATGCCGCCACCGTCGCGGATCACCGCTTCGGCGATACCGTCGAGCTCCAGCGTCGAGACCCCCGGCTGGGCGGCTTGCCGCACGGCCCGAAGTGCAGCGGCCACCAAGGCGCCTGCGGCGGCCATCGCGTCGAGCTCGTCGTCGCTGCGCTGCGGAACGACCTTGCGTCCACGTAGCCCTGGCAGCCCGATCATCGGCTACTTACCGAGAGCGCGCAGCGCGCGGGCGAACACCTCGTCGAGAGAACCGACGGCGTCGACGGTCTTGAGCTCGCCCCGGTAGTAGTCCAGCAGGGGGGCCGTCTCGTCGCGGTAGACCTTCATCCGGTTGAGGACGACGTCCTCGGTGTCGTCGGCGCGGCCGCGGCCCTTGAGCCGGGCCAGTAGCTCGTCCTCGGAGACACGGAACTCCACCACGGCGTCGAGCACCAGATCGCGCTTGGCCAGTATCTCGCGTAGCGCCTCGGCCTGCTCCACCGAACGTGGGTAGCCGTCGAGGATGAAGCCCTCGGTCGCGTCGGCGTCGTCGAGCCGATCGTCGACGAGCGCGTTGGTCAGTGTGGCGGGCACCAGATCGCCTGCGTCGAGGTACTTCTTGGCTTGCAGGCCCAGCTCGGTCTCATTGCTGATGTTGTGGCGGAAGAGGTCCCCGGTGGACACGTGAGGGACGCCAAGCTTCTCGGCCAGCTTCTCCGCCTGGGTGCCCTTGCCCGCACCCGGCGGTCCAAGCAAAACGATTCTCACTTGAGGAACCCTTCATAGTTGCGCTGCATCAGCTGGCTCTCGATCTGCTTCACCGTATCCAAACCGACACCGATCATGATCAGCACCGCGGTACCGCCGAAGGGCAGGTTCTGCACGGTGCCGGAGTTGCCGATCTCGAGGAAGAGGTTTGGCAGGACGGCGATCACACCCAGATAGATCGAGCCGGGCAGGGTGATCCGGCTCAGAACGTAGCGCAGGTAGTCGGCGGTCGGCTTGCCCGGACGAATGCCGGGGATGAAGCCGCCGAACTTCTTCATCTCGTCGGCGCGCTCGTCGGGGTTGAACGTGATCGACACGTAGAAGTAGGTGAAGAAGATAATCAGGCCGAAGTAGACCGCGATGTAGACGGGACTGGACGGGTTGGACAGGTAGTTCGCGACGAACTTGTCCCACCAACCGGTGCCAGGGCTGGAACTGCCGCTCTGGACCAGCTGGGTGATCAGGTGCGGGATGTAGATCAGGGACGACGCGAAGATGACGGGGATGACGCCGGCCTGGTTGACCTTCAGTGGTAGATAGGTCGACGTGCCGCCGTACATGCGCCGTCCGACCATGCGCTTGGCGTACTGCACGGGGATGCGGCGCTGGCCCTGCTCGACGAAGACGACCCCGATGATGATGATCAGTGCGGCGACGCAGACCGCGGCGAACACCATGCCACCGCGGCTGTCGAGGATCGTCTTGCCCTCCGACGGGATGCGGGCGGCGATGCCCGCGAAGATCAGCAGTGACATGCCGTTGCCGATGCCACGCTCGGTGACCAGCTCGCCCATCCACATCACCAGCGACGCACCCGCGGTCAGCACCAGCACGATGACGATCAGCGTGAAGATCGAGGAGTTGGAGATGATGTCCAGCGTGCAGCCCTGCAGCAACCCGCCGTTAGCGGCGAGCGCCACGATCGAGGTGCCCTGCAACAACGCCAGCGCAACCGCCAGATAGCGGGTGTACTGCGTCATCTTGGCCTGGCCGGACTGGCCCTCCTTGCGCAGCTGCTCGAAGCGTGGGATCACCACGGTCAGGAGCTGCACGATGATGCTGGCGGTGATGTAGGGCATCACGCCGACCGCGAACACGGACAGCTGAAGCAGCGCACCGCCGGAGAAGAGGTTGATCAGGGAGTAGATCTGGGCGGAGTCGCCGCCCTGGACCTGCTCGATGCACTTCTGCACGTTGGGGTAGTTGACGCCGGGGGACGGCAGCGTTGCGCCGACCCGGTAGAGGATGACGATGCCCAGCGTGAAGAGAATCTTCCGTCGGAGGTCGGCCGTCCGCAACGACGAGATGAAAGCCGAAAGCACTCTTCCTCCTGCGCAGCCGGACTCGTGTCGCGGCGTGCCGATGGGGCTGGTCCGACCAGCGCGTTTTGGGTAAGTCCTGTGCGATTCTCCTGCCGGCGCGCAGGCATGCCTGCGGCCAGCGCAATCGCGCGTTGGAACAGTCTACGAGGGTAACAGTTGCCGCCGGTCCGACCCTCATCCGATCTTCGCGGCGGCGACGCGATCGGGGGTTCCAGAATCGGAGCGTACAGTCGAATCAGCTCGTTACATCAGCTAACTAAAAGTTTCAAGGGGCATTCATGACGCGCACCGAAGGCGACACCTGGGACCTGGCCTCCAGCGTCGGAGCAACGGCAACGATGGTGGCCGCGGCACGGGCGCTGGCCGGCCGGGCGCAGCGTCCCCTGATCAACGACCCCTTCGCCGAACCACTGGTACGCGCGGTCGGCGTCGACGTCCTGACCCGGTTGGCCTCCGGTGACCTGAATCCCGCCGAGCTCAGCGGCGACGGAGGAGCCGGGATGGAACGGATGGCCGACAACATGGCCGTGCGAACCCTGTTCTTCGACGGCTTCTTCCTCGACGCCACGAACGCAGGCATCACCCAGGCGGTCATCCTCGCCTCTGGGCTGGACTCCCGCGCCTACCGCCTGGCGTGGCCCGCGGGGACCACGGTGTACGAGATCGACCAGCCCGACGTCATCGCGTTCAAGAGCCGGACGCTGGCCGCCCTCGGCGCGGCACCCACCGCGTTCCGCCGCACGGTCGGCATCGACTTGCGCGAGGACTGGCCTGCGGCACTCGTGCAGGCCGGCTTCGATCCGGCCAAGCCGACCGCGTGGAGCGCAGAGGGGCTGCTCGGCTATCTGCCTCCTGAGGCTCAGGACCGACTGCTTGACACGGTGACGGAGCTGAGCGCGCCAGGCAGCCGCTTCGCCACCGAGAGCGCACCCACCCAGGACCCCGCCAACGAGGGCCGGCTACGCGAGCGCATGCAGCGCGTCGCAGCGCACTGGCGCGAGCACGGGTTCGACCTCGACTTGACCGAGCTGGTCTACTTCGGCGACCGCAACGAGGCCGCCGCCTACCTGGACCACCACGGCTGGCGCACCACCGGCAGCACACTGCGCGAATTGTTCGCCGCCCACGACCTGCCGCCGTTCGACGACGAGGAGATGGCCGGCTTCGGCGAGATGCGCTACGTCAGCGGAACGCTCGGAGGTGATCGGTGAGCCGGTCGGATTCCGACAGCTGGGATCTGGCCTCCAGCGTGGGTGCGACCGCCACCATGGTCGCCGCGGCGCGAGCACTGGCCTCCGAGGAGGCCAATCCACTGATCCGCGATCCCTATGCCGCTCCCCTGGTGCGCGCCGTCGGCATCGAGTTCTTCACCAAACTGATCGACGGAGCCATCTCCACCGTCGACGCCGACGGTGCCGCACGCACGATGACGGACGTGATGGCGGTGCGCACCCGCTTCTTCGACGACTTCTTCCTCGGTGCGGCCGAGGCAGGCGTTCGGCAGGCCGTGATCCTGGCCTCGGGGCTCGACTCCCGGGCCTACCGGCTGCCGTGGCCCGACGGTGCAGTCGTCTACGAGATCGACCAGCCCAACGTCATCGTGGCGAAGACGGCGGCGATGACCGAGATCGGCGCAACCCCGACCGCCGATCGCCGCGCGGTCGCCGTCGACCTGCGCGACGACTGGCCGCAGGAGCTGAAGGCCGCGGGTTTCGACGTCACCGCGCCGACCGCGTGGAGCGCCGAGGGCCTTCTCGTCTATCTACCGCCAGAGGCGCAGGACCGGCTGTTCGACGACATCACCGCGCTGTCCGCCCCAGGTAGTCAGCTGGCCACCGAGTACCACCCCGACGGCAGCGCGTTCTTGGGCGACCGCGCGAGCGCAGTCACCGAACAATGGCGGGACCACGGTTTCGACGTCAACATGTCCGAGCTGATCTACGAAGGTGAGCGCGCATCCGTCGTCGACTACCTGACCGCACGGGGCTGGCACGTCTCGGCCCGCAGCCGCCCTGAGGTGTTCGCCGGTTACGGGCGCGACTTCCCCACGTCCGAAGCACTTGCACCACTGCGTAATTCACTTTCCGTCATCGCAACTCTGACTTGAGGAGACAACCAATGGCACGCACTCACGGCGACACGTGGGACCTGGCCTCCAGCGTGGGCGCCACCGCTACGGCGGTCGCCGCCTCCCGCGCCACCGCATCACAGGGCCCGGACGCGCTGCTCGACGACCCGTGGGCCGAACCGCTGGTCCGCGCCGTCGGGATCGACACCTTCGTCAAGTTGGTCGACGGCGAACTCCTCGGCGAGGACGATCCCCTACTGAACCGTCGGGCCATGAACGAGCAGATGGCCGTGCGGACCCGCTTCTTCGACGACTTCTTCACCACCGCAAGTGATTCAGGCATCCGGCAGGCCGTGATCCTGGCCTCTGGGCTCGACACTCGGGCCTACCGACTGCCCTGGCAGGCCGGCACCGCGGTATTCGAGATCGACCAGCCCGAGGTCATCGAGTTCAAGACCCGCACCCTGGCCGGTCTCGGTGCCGAGCCAACGGCCCGGCGTCACACCGTATCCATCGACCTGCGCGAGGACTGGCCAGCCGCGCTGCGGCAGGCCGGCTTCGACAGCAGCCTGCCGACGGCGTGGAGCGCCGAAGGACTTCTGGTCTACCTCCCACCGGAGGCCCAGGACCAGCTCTTCGACAACATCACCGCGCTGTCCGCACCGGGCAGCCGACTGGCGACCGAGCACATGGATTTGACCGGACTGCCCGCCGACTGGGCGGAGAAGTTGACGGAACGTTCCAAGCGCATCGGCTCCGACATCAACCTGGCCGAGCTGTTCTACATGGGTGAGCGCAATAGCGCGGCCGACTACCTGACCAATCATGGCTGGCAGGTGGACATCCGGAAGACTGCCGCGGCATTCGAGGCCAACGGCTTCGAGTTGCCCAACGATGAACTCGCGGCATTCGGCGGCGATTCCGGATACCTCACCGCGACCCTGAACTAGAGGAGAGACACATGGCAAGAATCGAAGGCGACACCTGGGACTTGGCCTCCAGCGTCGGGGCAACCGCCACGATGGTGGCCGCGCAGCGCGCACTGGCCCACCGCGAGAAGCTGATCGACGACCCGTACGCCGAGCCACTGGTGCGGGCCGTCGGCGTCGACCTGTTCAACCGCATGCTCGACGGTGACCTCGACCTCACCGACGTGGAACCGGGGTTCACCCCGCTTCGGGCAGCCGAGGGCATGGCCGTACGTACCCGCTTCTTCGACAAGATGTTCACCGACGGTGCGGATGCCGGGGTACGGCAGGCCGTGATCCTCGCCGCCGGTCTCGACGCGCGGGGCTATCGGCTGCCATGGCCGGACGGCACGACGGTCTACGAGGTGGACCAGCCCGAGGTCATCGAGTTCAAGACGACGAGGCTAGCGGGTATCGGGGCCACGCCGACCGCCGCCCATCGGACGGTCGCGATCGATCTGCGGGAGGACTGGCCGAAGGCGTTGAAGGACAGCGGCTTCGATCCGAGCCAGCCGACCGCGTGGAGTGCAGAGGGTCTGTTGATCTACCTGCCGTCGGACGCTCAGGACAAGCTGTTCGACAACATCACCGAGCTGTCCGCACCGGGCAGCCGATTGGCCACGGAGCACGTTCCCGACCTGTCGGCGTTCACCGATGGACGCTCACAACGCATGTCGGAACGGCTCAAGCAGCTGGGCTCCGACATCGAGATGGCCGACCTCGTCTACCAGGGCGAGCGCAGCCACGTGGTCGAGTATCTGGCCGAACGCGGCTGGGAGACCTCCACGTTGCCGATGCGGGAAGGCTACGCGCTCAACGGATTCGAGTTCCCCGATGACGACGAGATGTCGGCGATCTTCGCGGACCTCACCTACGTCAGCGCGGTGCTGCGCGGCTGAGTCCTGGCAGCTGCCCGATCAGAATTGGTGTCCACCCAGCCAGAGGGCGTTGACGCCGGTCAATTGCCGCTCGGCCTGGGTGATCAGGCCCGCCGCGGAACGTCCGACGAGCGCGCCGAACGCGTCGGGCAACGACGCCGCCGCCGGCTGCGACGATGCCTTCGGGCGCAGCACGTCCAGTAGCGACGAGCCGGGAAGGCCAAGCAGTTTGACGTCGGAGTCGGCGTCGAAACCGGCGAGCACCTTTGCGCGATCGATCGCGGTCCGCACGCCACCGAGTTCGTCGACCAACCCGCGCTCCAACGCGTCGGCGCCGGTCCACACGCGACCACGCGCCACCGCATCGACAGCCTCAACGGTCATGTTGCGGCCCTCGGCAACCCGTTGCACGAAGTCGGTGTAGAAGAGGTCGGCCTCAGCCTCGACGTGGGTGTGCTGCTCGTCGGTGAACGGCGCGTTCGTCGACCAGGCGTTGGCATTCGCGTTGGTGCGCACCGAGTCTGAGCCGATGCCTAGACGCTCCTTGAGGTCACGCGCGACGAACTTGCCGGTGACCACCCCGATGGAGCCGGTGAGCGTGCCCGCGTTGGCGACGATCGCATCCGCAGCCATCGACACGTAGTAGCCGCCGGAGGCCGCGACGGCGCCCATCGAGGCGACGACCGGCTTGCCTGCCTCGCGCAACCGAACCACTTCGCGCCAAATGGTTTCCGAGCCGGTGACGGATCCTCCCGGACTGTCGACGCGCAGCACGACGGCGGCCACGTCGTCGTC
>NZ_JBOGDD010001114.1:0-14039 GCF_050701675.1 Mycobacterium sp.
GCCTGGCGACGACCCTGGCGGCGCGGGTTCACCCGGCACGACGCCTTCGTCGCGGCGCAGTTCGGCCTGGTGACGATTGCGATGAACATCGCCTTCTACGAAGCCATTGCACGGATTCCGCTCGGCACCGCAGTGGCCATCGAGTTCCTCGGACCAATCGCGGTGGCAGCCCTCGGCTCCCGGCGAGCCACGGACCTGGTGTCCGCCGCGCTGGTGCACCCAACTCCGAGGGCGGTCCTCGGCGAGCTGGCCGCTGGGGTCTACGGGCGGCCGTCGGAGCGCGTCCGCGTGATCGGCGTGACGGGTACCTCGGGCAAGACCACCACCACCTACCTGGTGGAGGCGGGGCTTCGCGCGGCGGGCCGGGTGGTCGGTCTCATCGGCACGGTCGGCATTCGCATCGACGGCCGCGACGAGCCGAGCACGCTGACCACACCCGAGGCGCCGGACCTGCAGGCTCTGCTGGCGGTGATGGTCGAACGCGGCATCGACACGGTGGTGATGGAGGTCTCCAGCCACGCGTTGACCCAGGGCCGGGTTGATGCGATGCACTTCGCGGTGGGCGGTTTCACCAATCTTTCACGTGATCACCTGGACTTCCATCCGACGATGGAGGCCTACCTCGACGCCAAGGCGAAGCTCTTCGACCCCCAGTCATCAACCCACGCAGACCTTTCCGTGGTGTGCATCGACGACGAGGGCGGCCGCACCATCGCGACCCGCGCCGAGCGTCCCGTCACCGTGAGCGTCTCCGGTGCCGACGCAGACTGGCGGGTCGAGGAGATCCGCTCCGTCGACGGGGGTGGCCAGGAGTTCATCGCGGTCGACCCGTCTGGCGTGCACCACGGGCTGCGCACCTGTCTTCCCGGCCACTACAACGTGGCGAACTGCCTTCTGGCGACCGCCCTGCTCGACGCCGTCGGGGTGTCCCCAGAGCAGGCCGCACCAGGGCTGCGCACGGCGACGGTGCCAGGCAGGCTCCAGCCGATCGATCGCGGTCAGGGCTTCCTCGCGCTGGTCGACTACGCGCACAAGCCCGGCGCCCTGCGCGCCGTCCTCGAGACGCTGCGTGCGCAGACGAGCGGCAGGCTCGCGGTGGTGTTCGGTGCGGGCGGTAACCGCGATCACGGCAAGCGCGCGCCGATGGGCAGCACCGCGGCCGAGCTGGCCGACCTGGTCGTCGTCACCGATGACAATCCCCGCGACGAGGACCCGGCGGACATTCGCGCCGCGATCGTCGAGGGTGCGGCGGGCAGCGGCGCGGAGATCGTCGAGATCGGCGACCGTCGTGCGGCCATCGAATTCGCCGTCGCCTGGGCAAGGGACGGCGACGTGGTCCTGGTCGCGGGCAAGGGGCACGAGGCGGGCCAGACGAGCCACGGCCAGACCCGGCCGTTCGACGATCGCGACGAGCTGGCTCGGGCCCTACACGCGCTTGGATCCCCGTCATGATCGATCTGACGCTGGCTCAGATCGCCACGATCGTCGGCGGCGAACTCGCCGACATCTCGGCGCAGGACGCCGAGGCGACGCGCGTGACGGGGACGGTCGAGTTCGACTCGCGCGCCGTCACCCCCGGCGGGCTGTTCCTGGCCCTGCCTGGCGCCCGTTCCGACGGGCACGACTTCGCCGCAGGCGCCGTGGCCGCCGGTGCGGCGGCCGTGGTGGCCGCGCGCCCGGTCGGCGTGCCTGCGATCGTCGTCGAACCCCTCGCGGCCGCCGTGGACTCCGGCGCCAGCGTGCTCGAGTACGACACCGACGGGTCGGGGGCCGCGGTTCTGGACGCGCTGGCCAGACTCGCCACCGCCGTCGCCGCCGAGTTGGTGGCAGGTGGACTCGTGATCGTCGGCGTTACCGGGTCGTCGGGCAAGACGTCCACGAAGGACCTGCTGGCCGCCGTACTCGAGCCCCTCGGGCAGGTCGTCGCGCCACCCGGCTCCTTCAACAACGAGCTCGGGCACCCGTGGACGGTGTTGCGTGCGACGACGGACACCGACTACCTGGTCCTGGAGATGTCGGCCCGCCATCCTGGCAACATCGCCGCGCTCGCGCGGATCGCACCTCCTTCGATCGCGGTGGTGCTCAACGTCGGCACCGCCCACCTCGGTGAGTTCGGTTCGCGCGCGGCGATTGCGGCAACGAAGGCCGAACTGCCACAGGCGGTTTCCGCGTCCGGCGTGGTGATCCTCAATGCCGACGACAACGCGGTCGCCGCGATGGCTGAGGTGACCGAGGCCCGCGTCGTCCGCATCTCCAGGAGCCCCGGCGCCGACCTCTGGGCCGACGACGTCGTTCTCGACGAGCTCGCGCGGCCGCGCTTCACCCTGCACTGCCCTGGGGGTGTGGTACCGGTCGAACTCGCGGTGCACGGAGATCATCAGGTGTCCAATGCGCTGTGCGCGGCGGCCGTCGCGCTGGAGTGCGGCGCCCGCCTCGACCAGGTGGCCGACGCGCTGGCGGCAGCGGGTCCGGTGTCACGTCATCGCATGCAGGTCGGCACGCGCAGCGACGGTGTGACGGTGATCAACGACGCGTACAACGCCAACCCCGACTCGATGCGGGCCGGGTTGAAGGCACTGGCCTGGATGGCGAAGTCGCCTGGCGCCGGCGGTGCGGAACGGCGAAGGAGCTGGGCCGTTCTCGGCGAGATGGCCGAACTCGGTGAGGACGCCATCGCCGAGCATGACAGCATCGGTCGACTGGCCGTGCGCTTAGATGTGTCTCGACTGGTCGTCGTCGGAACCGGGAGGTCGTTGAGCGCCATGCATCACGGGGCGGTGATGGAGGGGTCGTGGGGCAGTGAAGCCGTCATGCTCACCGATGCCGACGCCGCACTGGAATTCCTGCGCGACGAACTGCGCGCGGGTGACGTGGTGCTGGTGAAGGCCTCCAAGTCAGCGGGTCTTGCCGATTTGGCCGAGGCACTGGCCGGTGAGCCGACGTGAGGCAGATACTCATCGCCGTCGGCATCGCGCTCACGGTGTCGATCCTGCTGACGCCCGCGCTGATCCGGCTGTTCACCCGGCAGGGGTTCGGCCACGAGATCCGCGAGGACGGGCCGCCAAGCCACCGCAAGAAGCGGGGCACGCCGTCGATGGGTGGCGTCGCCATCCTGGCGGGCATCTGGGCGGGCTACCTCGGCACGCACCTGGTGGGCCTCGCCCTGGACGGGGAGGGCCCGTCGGCGTCAGGCCTTCTCGTGCTCGGGCTCGCGACGGCGCTGGGTGGCGTCGGATTCGTCGATGACCTCATCAAGATCCGGCGCTCGCGCAACCTCGGACTCAACAAGACCGCCAAGACGGTCGGACAGCTCGTCGCAGCCGTGCTCTTCGGTGTCCTTGCCCTGCAGTTCCGCAACTCCGACGGATTGACTCCCGGCAGCGCGGAGCTCTCCTACGTTCGCGAGATCGCCACGGTGACGCTGGCACCCGCCGTGTTCGTGCTGTTCTGCGTCATCGTGGTCAGCGCCTGGTCAAACGCGGTGAACTTCACCGACGGCCTGGACGGACTCGCGGCCGGGGCCATGGCGATGGTGACCGCGGCCTACGTGTTGATCACCTTCTGGCAGTTCCGAAACGCATGTGCCTTCAGCCCGGGGCTCGGTTGCTACAACGTCAGGGATCCGCTCGACCTGGCGCTCGTCGCCGCGGCGACTGCCGGCGCGTGCATCGGCTTTCTGTGGTGGAACGCCGCCCCCGCCAAGATCTTCATGGGGGACACCGGGTCGCTCGCGCTCGGCGGCATCATCGCGGGACTGTCGGTGACCAGCCGCACCGAGATGCTCGCCGTCGTGCTCGGTGCACTGTTCGTGGCCGAGGTCACGTCGGTGGTCGTGCAGATCCTGGCGTTCCGGACGACGGGTCGACGGGTCTTCCGCATGGCGCCGTTCCATCACCACTTCGAGCTGGTGGGCTGGGCCGAGACCACGGTCATCATCCGGTTTTGGCTTCTGACCGCCATCGCCTGTGGGCTGGGGGTAGCGCTGTTCTACAGCGAATGGCTCGCCTCCGTAGGCGCCTAGTAGGAGCGTGACGGGCGGGTCCCATTCCGGCGACACGCCCCGGATGTCCTCGTTGCTGGGGCTGTGGCGGGGGAGGATTCTGGGGTGCGAGGGACAAATGATTCTGGTGTTACTTATGTGACAAATGTGATCCGTGTGGCCGGCTAGCTGATGGTCAAGAAGATCCTCGCCCGGCTGCGGCCCGAGAAGCCCGACGAAGAGGGCGCGCCCGTCGCTGCCCCGGTGGAGCAGGCCGTCGTCCCGAGGACCCGGGTCGGCGCGTGGCTGGGACGGCCGATGACGTCGTTCCACCTCGTTGTCGCCGTCGTCGGGCTCCTGATCACCCTTGGCTTGATCATGGTGCTCTCGGCGTCGGGCGTGCACTCGTACGACGAGGACGGCTCGCCGTGGGCGATCTTCGGCAAGCAGGTCTTGTGGACCATCGTGGGACTCGGCGCCTTCTACGTGGCGTTGCGCATGCCCATCAACTTCATGCGACGGCTTGCGTTCCCCAGCTTCGTCATCACCATCATCATGCTCGTCCTGGTGCTGGTCCCGGGAATCGGTAAGGAAGCCAACGGTTCTCGCGGCTGGTTCGTCGTCGCCGGGTTCTCGATGCAGCCGTCGGAACTCGCCAAGATCGCCTTCCTGATCTGGGGGGCGCACCTTCTCGCCGCGCGTCGGATGGAGCGCGCATCGGTGCGCGAGATGCTCTTCCCGCTGGTGCCGGGTGCGGTGCTTGCCCTCCTGCTCATCGTCCTGCAGCCCGACCTCGGCCAGACCGTGTCGCTCGGCATCATCCTGCTGGGCCTGCTGTGGTACGCCGGACTGCCGCTGCGGGTGTTCCTGAGCTCGTTGGCCGCCGTCGTCGTCGCCGCGGGCATCCTGGCCATGTCGGAGGGTTACCGATCCGACCGCGTGCAGTCCTGGCTCGACCCAGGCGCCGACGGCCAGGGCTCCGGCTACCAGGCCAGACAGGCGCGCTTCGCCCTGGCCAACGGCGGAGTGTTCGGCGACGGTCTCGGGCAGGGCACGGCCAAGTGGAATTACTTGCCCAACGCCCACAACGACTTCATCTTCGCGATCATCGGCGAGGAACTCGGCTTCGTCGGAGCGGCCGGTCTGCTCGCTCTGTTCGGCTTGTTCGCCTACACGGGGATGCGGATCGCACGACGCTCCGCCGACCCGTTCCTGCGGCTGCTGACCGCGACCGCGACGCTGTGGGTGCTCGGGCAGGTGTTCATCAACGTCGGTTACGTGGTGGGCCTTCTGCCCGTCACCGGTCTGCAGCTTCCCATGATCTCCGCGGGTGGAACATCGACGGCGACAACGCTTCTCGTGTTGGGGATCATCACAAATGCGGCCCGCCACGAGCCGGAGGCCGTGGCTGCGCTGCGGGCGGGACGCGACGACCGGATGAACCGGCTGCTGCGACTGCCGCTGCCGGAGCCCTACGTGCCGACCCGGCTGGAGGCGGCGCGCGACCGGTTGCGGACGCGGCCCGGCAAGCCGGCCCCGGACAAGGCCAAGCCCAAACCCAAGACGAAGCCCAAGGCGAAGGCAAACGCGAAGAACAAGGCAAAGCCGAAACCCGCCCGCAAACCAGCCGAGGACCGTAGGCGGAACACCGATGCGGGCGAACGGGCGGCGAGGGCCTCAGGGCATCATGGAGGCCGTCAACGTCAGCCGAGTCGTGGGGCTCGCACTCTGGAAGGTCAGCGTTACGGGTGAGCCAGATCTCCGTGGTCCTCGCGGGTGGTGGCACGGCGGGGCACGTCGAGCCCGCGATGGCCGTCGCCGATGCCCTCGTAGCGCTTGAACCGGGGGTAAGGATCACCGCCCTCGGCACCCAGCGCGGGCTCGAGACGCGGCTGGTGCCGGAACGCGGCTACCACCTCGAGCTCATCACGCCGGTGCCATTCCCGCGCAAGCCGTCGGGTGATCTGGCCCGGCTTCCGCTGAGGGTCCGTACGGCCGTCCGCCAGACCCGGGCGATCCTCGACGGCGTGCATGCCGACGTGGTGATCGGCTTCGGTGGCTATGTTGCGCTGCCCGCCTACCTCGCCGCGCGCGGCGGTGTCCTTCGTCGACACCAGGTGCCCGTCGTCGTCCACGAGGCCAACGCCAGCGCGGGGTGGGCAAACCGGGTTGGGGCCCGGTCGGCGCGTCGCATCCTGTCCGCGGTGGCGGAGCCGGGCCTGAGGAACGTCGAGGTCGTCGGCGTGCCGGTTCGCGACTCCATCACCTCACTGGACCGGGTCGCGGTGCGGGCTGAGGCGCGCGCCCACTTCGGGTTCGCCGACGACGCCAGGGTGCTGCTGGTGTTCGGCGGTTCGCAGGGCGCGCAGTCCCTCAACAGGGCAGTCGCCGGCGCCGCGGAAGACCTTGCTGCGCTGGGCATCTCGGTGTTGCATGCGCACGGACCGAAGAACGTGCTCGACCTCCGGGAACCTGCCGCCGACGATCCGCCCTACGTGGCCGTGCCATACCTGGACAGGATGGATCTCGCGTACGCCGCTGCCGATCTGGCAATCTGCCGGTCCGGTGCGATGACGGTCGCCGAGGTGACGGCGGTCGGCCTGCCCGCCGTGTACGTCCCGCTGCCGATCGGCAACGGGGAGCAGCGCCTCAACGCGTTGCCGGTGGTCGGCGCGGGCGGGGGCCTGCTGGTCGCGGACGCCGATCTGACCCCCACCTTCGTCGCGGAGACCGCTCGCGTGCTGCTGGGCGACCCGCAACGGCTGGCGACCATGACGACCGCCGCGGCTCTGGCCGGACACCCGGACGCCGCGCGCCGCGTTGCCGAGGTGGCCCTCGACGTCGCCAGAGAGAAGCTGGGTAGGGGCCGATGAGCGTGCGTGCGCTGCCACCGGAACTGCAACGGGTGCACATGGTGGGCATCGGGGGAGCCGGGATGTCGGGGATCGCCCGCATCCTGCTCGACCGCGGCGGCCTGGTGTCCGGGTCCGACGCCAAGGAGTCACGCGGGGTCGCCGCGCTGCGCGCCCGTGGGGCCCAGATCCGAATCGGTCACGACGCGTCGGCGCTGGACGTGCTGCCCGGCGGCCCGACCGTCGTGGTGAGCACGTTCGCCGCCATCCCGCAGGACAACCCCGAGCTGGTCGAGGCCCGCCGCCGCGGCGTCCCGGTGATCATGCGGCCCGCCGTGCTCGCCAGGCTCATGGACGGCTACACCACGGTGATGGTCACGGGCACGCACGGAAAGACGACGACGACGTCGATGATCGTCGTGGCGTTGCAGCGCGCCGGGTTCGACCCGTCGTTCGCGGTCGGCGGCGACCTCGGCGAGGCGGGCACCAACGCGCACCACGGCAGCGGCGACTACTTCGTCGCCGAGGCCGACGAGAGTGACGGCTCACTGCTGGAGTACACCCCGGACGTCGCGGTGGTCACCAACATCGAGGCCGACCACCTCGACTTCTTCGGCAGTGCCGAGGCGTATCGAGCGGTCTTCGACCAGTTCGTCGCACGCCTGCGGCCCGGCGGCGCCCTCGTCGTGTGCGCCGATGATCCCGGAGCCGCGGCGTTGGCGGACCGGGTGGCCGCCCTCGGGGTGCGAGTTCTGCGGTACGGCAGCGGAACGGGAATCGGCGGCGGCTCGAATCTTGCTGGGGCCCTATTGGATTGGGAACAGCAGGGCACGGGCAGCGTCGCGACCGTCCAACTCGACGGTGAGCCCCAGCCACGGGGCATGCGGTTGGCGGTGCCCGGCAGGCACATGGCGCTCAACGCGCTCGGAGCGCTGTTGGCGGCGACCGAGGCGGGCGCCGGCGCCGGCGTGGTGCTCGATGGCCTTGCCGCCTTCGAAGGCGTCCGACGCCGACTCGAGTCCGTCGGCACGGCGGCGGGCGTCCGCCTCTTCGACGTCTACGCGCACCATCCGACCGAGGTGCGGGTCGACGTCGAAGCGCTGCGTGGTGTCGCCGGACACGGCCGCTGCATCGTGGTGTTCCAGCCGCACCTGTATTCGCGGACCCAGACCTTCGCCCGCGAGTTCGGACAGGCGTTGAGCCTGGCCGACGAGGTCTTCGTCCTCGACGTGTATGCCGCCCGCGAGCAGCCGATCGCGGGGGTCAGCGGAGCAGGCGTTGCCGAGCACGTCACCGTCCCCGTACGGTACGTCCCGGACTTCTCCGCGGTCGCCGACCTGGTCGCGGGTTCGGCTCGGCCGGGTGACGTCGTCGTCACGATGGGAGCGGGTGACGTCACGCTGCTGGGTCGGGAGATCCTCGCCGCGGTGCAGTCGATGGCGCGCAGGGACGCGCCGGGAGCCGGATCGTCGTGACCGAGCCGACCGACACGGCCGGCGGGTCCGGCGACGGGTCCGTCGACGAACCAGCCGACGGCGCGCCTCGGGAGGCCGCCGCCCCCGTCCCCGCCGCCGGGGCCGACCCCGCCGACCACCCTGACCCCGACGTCACCGACCCTGTTACCGCCGACCCCGCCGCCACCGACGAAGCCAGCACCGATGAAGCCGACCCCGGCTTCGAAGGGCCTCGGCGTCGGGCCAGGCGCGAGCGCGAGGAGCGGCGCGCGGCGCAGGAGCGCGCAACCGCGATCGAGAACGCCCGCCGCGAAGCCAAGCGCAAGGTCACCGGCAGATCGGCCGATGAACCGAAACCTCCTGCGCGTGGCCTGATTCGGGGGCTGAAGGCGCTGATGTGGTCGGCACTTGCCAGCGTGATCGCCGTCGGTGTCGGTCTGCTGCTGTACTTCACGCCGATCATGTCCGCGCGCATCACCGACATCTCCGGTTTGAGCACCATCACGCGGGAGGAGGTCGAGCAGGCGGCCGCGGTGCCGGCGGACACGCCGCTGCTGCAGATCGACACCGATTCCGTCGCCGAGCGCGTGGCGACCATTCGGCGGGTGGCGAGTGCGCGGGTTCAGCGCGAGTACCCGTCGACGCTGCGGATCACCGTCGTGGAGCGGATTCCGCTGGTGGTCAAGGACTATCCGGACGGCTCGCACCTCTTCGACCGCGACGGGGTCGACTTCGCGACGGCGCCCCCGCCGCCAGGTCTGCCCTACCTCGACGCCGAAACCCCCGGGCCCACCGACCTGCCGACGCTGGCCGCGCTGCAGGTTCTCACGGCGCTGCGTCCCGAGGTGGCCGGACAGGTGATGCGGATCGCCGCGCCGTCGGTCGCGGCGATCACGCTTACCCTGGTCGATGGCAGGGAAGTGATCTGGGGGACGACGGAGCGCACCGACGAGAAGGCGCTCAAGTTGGGGGCGCTGCTCACGCAGCCCGGTCACACCTACGACCTGTCCAGTCCGGATCTCCCCACGGTCAAGTAGCCGTCCGGAAGAGAAAATCCCACGACACGTTCGGCGCGCCTGCGTCGATACCTGCGATCGTCGCCCTACCGTTCTGTTTGCGCGAAACTACTTGACATAACTCTAAGCCTATGGTTCAGGTTGAGGGTTTGCACAGGAGGAAGACGACCGATGACACCCCCGCACAACTATCTCGCAGTAATAAAGGTGGTCGGCATTGGTGGCGGCGGCGTCAATGCCGTCAACCGAATGATCGAGCAAGGCCTCAAGGGCGTGGAGTTCATCGCCATCAACACCGACGCCCAGGCGTTGCTGATGAGCGATGCCGACGTCAAGCTCGACGTCGGCCGTGACTCCACCCGCGGACTGGGCGCCGGCGCCGACCCCGAGGTCGGACGCAAGGCCGCCGACGACGCCAAGGACGACATCGAAGAACTCCTGCGCGGCGCCGACATGGTGTTCGTCACCGCGGGCGAGGGCGGCGGCACCGGCACCGGCGGCGCGCCCGTCGTCGCGACGATCGCACGCAAGCTCGGAGCGCTGACGGGCGGCGTGGTGACACGGCCGTTCTCGTTCGAGGGCAAGCGGCGGAGCAACCAGGCCGAGTCGGGCATCGCCGCACTGCGCGAGAGCTGCGACACCCTCATCGTGATCCCGAACGACCGCCTGCTCCAGATGGGCGACGCCGCGGTCTCGCTGATGGACGCGTTCCGCAGTGCCGACGAGGTCTTGCTCAACGGCGTGCAGGGCATCACCGACCTGATCACGACGCCGGGCCTGATCAACGTCGACTTCGCCGATGTCAAGGGCGTCATGTCCGGGGCGGGCACCGCGCTGATGGGCATCGGTTCGGCGCGCGGCGACGGCCGTGCCCTCAAGGCCGCCGAGACCGCGATCAACTCGCCACTGCTCGAGGCGTCGATGGAGGGCGCCCTCGGCGTGCTGCTGTCGGTCGCCGGCGGCAGCGATCTCGGCCTGTTCGAGATCAACGAGGCCGCCTCGCTGGTGCAGGACGCCGCCCACCCCGAGGCGAACATCATCTTCGGCACCGTGATCGACGACTCGCTCGGCGACGAGGTCCGCGTGACCGTGATCGCCGCCGGCTTCGACGCCGCGGGTCCTGGCCGAAAGCCGGTCATCGGCACGACCGGGCAGGGCATCTCGCCCGGTCGCGCAGGCAAGGTGGCGGCGGCCGCGCCATTCGATCCCGTCGACCCGGCCAGCGTTCCCGTGCACACCAACGGAGCGACGGTCCGCATCGGTGGCGGTGGTGGCGACGACGATGACGACGTCGACGTCCCGCCCTTCATGCGTCACTGAATCCGCTACCGCGTCAGTCGATACTGGAGACCGTGAGCTTTCGCATCCGCCGGGTGACCACCACTCGCGAAGGTGGTGCCTCGGGCCCGCCGTTCGACTCGTTCAACCTGGGTGACCACGTCGGGGACGATCCCACTGCCGTGGCCGCCAATCGTGCGCGCCTCGCCAAGTCGATCGGGCTTGGCGATGACGGCATCGTCTGGATGAACCAGGTCCATGGGGTCCGGGTGGTGACCGTGGACGGTCCGGTCTCCGGCGTCGTCGACGATGCCGACGGGTTGGTCACGACGAGTCGCCGGTTGGCACTGGCGGTGGTGACCGCCGATTGCGTCCCGGTGTTGATGTCGGACGCCCGCGCCGGCGTCGTCGCCGCGGTGCACGCCGGCAGGGTGGGCGCCCAGAGGGGTGTCGTGCCAAGAGCCATCGAGGCGATGCTGAGCAAGGGCGCCCACGTCGAGGACGTGTCGGTCTTCCTGGGGCCGGCCGTGAGCGGATTGAACTACGAGGTACCCGACGCCATGGCGGACGAGGTCGAGGCCGCCGTGCCGGGTAGCAGGACCACGACCACCCGAGGCACCGCTGGGCTCGACCTGAGGTCCGGAATCGCCAGGCAGCTAGCGGAATTGGGAGTCACCGCGATCGACGTCGATCCGCGTTGCACGGTCGATGATCCCAACCTGTTCAGCCACCGGCGAGGCGCTCCCACCGGTCGGTTGGCCTCACTGGTGTGGATGGAATGACCACCGCACGTGCCGCCGAACTCGCCGAGGCCCTGGCCGCGCTGAAGGCACGGGTCGACCGGGCGGCGGCGGCGGCGGGCCGCGACGCCGCCGAAATCGAATTACTTCCCGTCACGAAATTCTTTCCGGTTTCCGACATCACCGAATTAGTGCGGCTCGGATGCCGTGAATTCGGTGAATCGCGCGAACAGGAAGCGTCGAACAAAATTGCCGAAATGTCAGCCGCGAATCACACGGATGCAATTCGCTGGCACATGATCGGCAGCATCCAACGCAAGAAGGCGCGTGCCGTGGCGGGCTGGGCGTACGCCGCGCACTCGGTCGACACCAGCGCGCTCGTCGAAGCGCTGGGGCGCGCCTCCGCCCAGGCACTCGAAGAGGGCGGGCGCACGGCGCCGCTGCGGGTGTACCTCCAACTGAGCCTGGACGGGGATCCGGCCCGCGGTGGAGTCGACGTGAATCGGCCGGATCTCGTGGACGACCTGTGCGGGCTCGTCGACGCGACCGACGGCCTGGACTTCGTCGGGCTGATGGCCATCCCTCCGCTCAACGCCGACACGGAGGAATCCTTCCTGCGTTTGGAGTCGGAGCGGAGCCGAGTACAGGCGTTCTACCAGCAGCGTCTCGGTCTCTCGGCGGGCATGTCCAGCGACCTGGAAACGGCGGTGAAACACGGCTCGACGTGTGTGCGTGTCGGTACCGCTCTATTGGGACAGCGTCCTCTAACGTCTCTCTGAGTAGTCACTCCAGTCACATCTTCATCACAGACAACACCGACTTCAGTCATCAGAAGGGTCTCCGATGAGCACACTGCATAAGGTCAAGGCCTACTTCGGTATGGCGCCGATGGACGATTACGACGACGAGTACTACGACGACGAGGACCGTTCGTCGCGCGGCTATTCGCGTCGTCCCCGTGAAGACCGTTTCGAGGACGAGGGCTACGTCCGTCCCGAGGGTCGGGGTTACGACGACCGGGTGCCCAGCCGTGAATTCGACGGTGTCCCAGCGGGTTACCGCGGCGCGTATGAAGAGCCCGCCTTCCGTGGTCCTCGGCGCGAGTTCGAGCGTCCACGCTTCAACACGCTGCGCGGCGCCACCCACGGCGCGGTGGCGATGGAGCCCCGCAGGATGGCCGCGCTGTTCGAAGAGGGCAGCCCGCTGGCCAAGATCACCACGCTGCGCCCGAAGGATTACAGCGAGGCCCGCACCATCGGCGAACGCTTCCGCGACGGCACTCCGGTGATCATGGATCTGGTCTCGATGGACAACGCCGATGCCAAGCGCCTCGTCGACTTCGCGGCCGGTTTGGCGTTCGCGCTCCGGGGTTCCTTCGACAAGGTCGCGACGAAGGTCTTCCTACTGTCGCCGGCCGACGTCGACGTCACCGCCGACGAGCGCAGGCGCATCGCCGAGGCGGGTTTCTACGCCTACCAGTGACCCGAGACGCGTGATCGACGACGGGTAAGCTTGGTGGCGAATCGAGTGTCGTTCAGCTCGTCTTCCCACCCGTATCCAATGTCACACCGCCTGGAGTGAGGTCGCTCAGTTGTCGTTGTTCTTTTCGATTCTGGGCTTCGTGCTGTTTGCGTTCTGGCTTCTGCTGATCGCCCGGGTCGTCGTCGAGTTCGTCCGTTCGTTCAGCCGCGACTGGCGGCCCAGAGGCCTGATGGTGGTGTTCCTCGAGGTCATCATGACGGTGACCGATCCGCCCGTGAAGCTGCTGCGCCGGATCATTCCGCAGCTCACGATAGGTGCGGTTCGCTTCGATCTTTCGATCATGGTGCTGCTCCTTGCCGCTTTCGTCGGCATGGAACTTGCGTGGAGCGCATAGCGTCGAGGTAGCGAAAACGGGTTTGCCGGCGTCGATATCGCGGGGCCCTTCTTTGAAATTCGCTCTTAATTCTGGACCTCACCTGCAACCGCCGGGTCTACTGTGACAGGATGGACGCCAGTTACTTCCAGCACGCCTATACACTTTGACACCGGTTGACGGTCCAAACTCAAGGGGGCAGACAATGCCGCTTACACCAGCCGACGTCCATAACGTCGCTTTCAGCAAGCCGCCCATCGGCAAGCGTGGCTACAACGAGGACGAGGTCGACGCATTCCTCGACCTCGTAGAGAACGAGCTGACGCGGCTCATCGAGGAGAACGCCGATCTCCGCCAGCGCGTGGCGGAGCTCGACCAGGATCTCTCGAGCAGCCGAGCCGGCGGTGGCGTTCAGGCCACCCAGACGATCCCGGCGTACCAGAAGCCAGAGCCAGAGCCGGAGCCCGAGCCCGCGCCCGTGGCGCCGGTCCAGCCGGTGTACGCAGCGGCCCCGCAGGCCGTCGCGCCCCCCAGCGAGGAGTCGCACATCAAGGCGGCCAAGATCCTCGGCTTGGCGCAGGACACCGCGGACCGCCTGACCGGCACCGCGAAGGCAGAGTCCGACAAGCTGCTGGCCGACGCCCGCGCGCAGGCCGATGCCATGGTCAGCGAAGCCCGTCACACCGCGGAGACCACGGTCTCCGAGGCCAAGGCACGTGCCGACGCGATGCTATCCGACGCGCAGACCCGCTCCGAGACGCAGCTTCGCCAGGCTCAGGAGAAGGCCGACGCCCTTCAGGCGGACGCCGAGCGCAAGCACTCCGAGATCATGGGCACCATCAACCAGCAGCGCACCGTGCTGGAG
>NZ_JBOGDD010001115.1:0-10081 GCF_050701675.1 Mycobacterium sp.
GGGTGGTTAGGACGCGTCGAGCCCGGCGAGGATGACGTCGAGTAGCTCACCGGCCATGTTCCCCGCCCGCTCCACGTCGCCCGCCACGATGTGCTCGAGCAGCACGCCGTGGTCGACGATCTCGACCGGCGTCTCGGTGGTGGCCGCGACGCTGGCGGTGATGGCCTCCATCAATCCGCGGTAGAGCTCGGCCAGGATCACGTTGTGCGAACTGGCCACGATGGCGAGGTGGAACTCCGCGTCGGCGCGGGCGAAGTCGTCGGCGCGGCCGTCGCGCAGGCATTCGTCGCGCCGAGCAAGCAAGGACCGTAGGTCGGCGAGGTCGTCCGTGGTGCGGTTGGCCGCCGCAAGGCGCGCCCCCTCGACCTCCAAGCCGCGCCGCAGCTGCAGGACGTCGCGCAGTTCGGTACCGCACAGCCGGCGCAGGGCGCCCGACACCTCGCTGGTCGCCCTGACGTAGGTGCCGTCGCCCTGCCGGACCTCGAGGATCCCGGCGTGCGCCAGCGCGCGGACGCCTTCGCGCACGGTGTTGCGGCCGACGCCGAGGGACTCGACGAGGACGGCCTCGTTGGGGATGCGGTGCCCGACCGGCCACTCCCCGCTGGTGACCGACTGCCGGAGCTGCTCGATGACCTGGTCGACCAGGCCGGCACGTCGGGCAGTGTTCAACGGCACAGGGACATCCTTTCAACCAATCATGGGATGTATGGCAATGTAGCAGCGTGCGTGGCGAGAAGCAGGACGAGCGAATCACCCGATCATCGGGGGCCGAACTCGACGGCATCCCGGTCATCGCGGGCGGAACGCTGCTCGCCGTCGCCGTCGTCCTCACCGCATTGAACCTTCGGCCCGCCGTCACCAGCGTCGCCCCTCTGCTCGGTGACATGCGAGCCGACCTGGGCACCTCGGCGACGTGGGCCGGCCTGCTGACGACACTGCCCGCCCTCTGTTTCGCGGCGGCGGGCCTGGCCGCGCCGCGACTGTCCGCCCGGTTCGGTCTCGGCCGTGTCATCGCGATGGCCCTGGTGACGCTCACCGCGGGGCTGGCCGTCCGCTCCCTCGACGGGCCGCACGTCGTGATGGGCGCGACGCTGGTCGCCTGCGCGGGCATCGCCTTGGTGAACGTGCTGATCCCGGTCGTGATCAAGGGGTCGTTCCCGACCAGGGTCGGCCTGATGACCGGCATCTATACCGCCGCCCTGCAGGGTGGAGGGGCGCTGGGCTCGGCGGTGACCCCGGGAGTCGAGGTGCCGCTGGGCGGCTGGCGGATCGCACTGGCGGCATGGGCGGTGGTCGCAGTGATCGCGCTCGCGGCGTGGATACCGGCCGCTCGGCGCCACCGTGGCTCCTGGGTCCAGACGGCGGCGCCCGTTGGCGGTCGACGGTCGCTGCTTGGCAACCCGCTCGCCTGGACGGTCACTCTGTTCTTCGGCTGTCAGGGATTCCTGGCCTACATCGTGATGGGTTGGCTGCCACAGGTTTTCATCGACAACGGGGTTGACAAGACGCAGGCTGGGTTGCTGGTCGGGCTGGCGTCCCTGGTGGGGGTGCCGGTCGCCCTGCTGATCTCGCCGCTGGCGGCCCGCAGCCCCAACCAGAGCGGGTGGATCGTCGCGATCGGCATGGTCGGGATAGTGGGAACCGTGGGACTGCTGGTTGCGCCCGCCGCGGCACCGGTGACCTGGAGCGTGCTGATCGGCGTCGGAATGAGTGCCTTCTCGGTGGCGCTCGCGGTGATCGCGCTACGGGCACGCACCGCCGAGGACACTGCCCAACTGTCCGGAATGGCACAGGGATTCGGTTACCTGATCGCGGGTGCCGGGCCCTTCCTGTTCGGCCTTCTGCACGACGTCTCGAACGGATGGACCATTCCCTGGGTGATGTTCCTGGTGGTCTACGTCGTGCAGATCGTCGCCGGCGCCGCCGCGGGTCGCAACCGCTACGTCTGAGCGCACTCACCGCGGGAGTGAACCCCCTACCGAATTCCCGCGCGAGCGTGCAGGTTTGCACACCTTGACTCGGCGCGTCGCGTACAGACACGCACGCTCGCGGGGAGGGTGGGAGGGTGGGGGTGGCTACGGTTGGGGGTGGCTACGGTTGGGGCGTGCCTGCCACCGACGTTCGTCAGACCGTCGACGCGGTGTGGCGGATGGAGGCCGCCAAGATCGTCGCCACCCTGACCCGCGCCGTCGGCGACGTCGGGATGGCCGAGGACCTGGCAGCCGACGCCCTGGTCGACGCGCTTGAGCAGTGGCCGACGACGGGCGTGCCACGCAACGCGGGCGCGTGGCTCACCACCGTCGCCAAGCGGAAGGCGATCGATCACTGGCGGCGTCAGGACCGCCTCGACTCCAAGTACGCCTCGCTGGCCCGCGAGTTGGAAACGCACGTCGACGAAGCGTGGGACCCGGACCTCATCGACGACGACGTCCTGCGGCTGATCTTCATCTCCGCACACCCTGTGCTCCCGAGGGAGGGCCAGATCGCGTTGACGCTGCGCGTCGTCGGCGGCCTCACCACCGAGGAGATCGCACAGGCGTTCCTGGCGCAGAAGGCCACCGTCGCGGCCAGGATCACGCGCGCCAAGAAGACCCTCGGCGAGGCGAACGTGCCCTTCGAGGTGCCCGAGAAGTCGGAATACCCGCGTCGGCTCTCGGCGGTGCTCAGCGTCGTCTACCTGATCTACAACGAGGGCTACTCGGCGTCGTCGGGCCTGCGGTGGATCCGAGACGAACTGTGCACGGAGGCACTGCGTCTGGGCCGGGTGCTGGCCGCGCTGGTGCCCGATGAGGCCGAGGTGCACGGACTGGTGGCGTTGATGGAGTTCCAGTCCTCGCGGTTTGCGGCGCGGACCGACGCGGACGGCCGGCCCGTCCTGCTGGAGGATCAGGACCGCACCAGGTGGGACAGGGCGCAGATCGTGCGCGGTACCGCCGCCCTTCGACGGGCCGCGGAGACGTTGCGCCGCAAGGACATCGGCTGGGGACCGTACGCACTCCAGGCCTCCTTGGCCGAGTGCCACGCGAGCGCCCCGACCGCGGCGGACACCGACTGGCCCCGCATCGTGTCGCTATACGACGGGATCCTGCAGATCGCGCCGTCGCCCGTGGTGGAACTCAACCGGGCGGTCGCGGTGGCGATGCGGTCGGGACCCGCCGATGCGTTGGCGATCGTCGACCGCATCGACGGTCTCGGCGAGTCCTACCTCCTGCCGAGCGTGCGGGGGGAACTGCTGTCGCGTCTGGGCAGGACGGCCGAGGCGGCCGACGAGTTCGCGCGCGCGGCGGCCATGGCGACCAACGAAAGCGAACGCGGAGTTCTACTCGAGAAGGCCGAACGGGCACGATGGACGACGTGACTACGATGCGCGCAGTGCTGTTCGACTTCTCCGGAACCCTCTTCCGCCTCGAGGAGGACGACAGCTGGTTCGCCGGGATCGAGGTCGACGAGCGCTCCGTCGACGGACACGTGCAAGCCGAGCTGATGCGCCGCCTCACCGCCCCCACCGGACGGTCCGTCGACATGGACGAGCAGACCTACCGCGCCTGGGTGAACCGCGACCTGGCCCCGCATCTGCACCGCGAGGCGTACCTACACGTCCTTCGGGAATCCGGACTGGCCGACCACCACGCCGAGGCGCTCTACGACCGCGTGATCGACCCCGCGAGCTGGACCCCGTATCCCGACACCGCCGCAGTGCTCGCCGCCCTGCACGGCCGCGGCGTGAAGACCGCCGTAGTGTCCAACATCGCGTTCGACGTCCGGCCGGCGTTCACGGCGCTCGGCGCGGCTGACGACGTCGACGAGTTCGTGCTGTCGTTCGAGGTCGGGGCGGTCAAGCCGAACCCCGAGATCTTCCAGACCGCGCTGCAGCGTCTGGGCGTCGATGCCGCGGACGCCCTGATGGTCGGCGACAGCGAGGAGGCCGACGGGGGTGCCAAGGCAGTGGGCTGTCGGTTCGCGCTCGTCGACCCGCTGCCCACCGAGCAACGGCCGGACGGGCTGATCGCGGCCCTGGGAGCCGCGGGGATCGACCTCTAGGCCATGGCTCTACAGTCAATCGGGTGAGCGCTGACAACCCGTTCGATCCGACCGTGTGGCAGCCCGTCGCGGGCTTCGACCTGACCGACATCACCTATCACCGGCACGTCGTCGACGGGGTGCGCAAGCCGACGGTGCGCATCGCGTTCGACCGACCCGAGGTCCGCAACGCCTTTCGGCCGCACACCGTCGACGAGCTGTACCGCGTGCTCGACCACGCCAGGATGTCGAACGACGTCGGCGTGATCCTGCTGACGGGCAACGGGCCCTCTGAGAAGGACGGCGGCTGGGCCTTCTGCTCCGGCGGTGACCAACGCATCCGCGGCCGCACCGGTTACCAGTACGCGGCGGGCGAGACGGCCGACACCGTGGACCCCGCGCAGGCAGGCCGACTGCACATTCTCGAGGTGCAACGCCTGATCCGGTTCATGCCCAAGCCCGTGATCTGCCTCGTCAACGGCTGGGCCGCCGGCGGCGGGCACAGCCTTCACGTGGTGTGCGACCTGACGCTGGCCAGCCGCGAGCACGCCCGCTTCAAGCAGACCGATGCCGACGTCGGCAGCTTCGACGGCGGCTACGGCAGCGCGTACCTGGCCCGTCAGGCGGGTCAGAAGTTCGCCCGCGAGATCTTCTTCCTCGGCAGGCCGTACACGGCCGAGCAGATGAAGGCGATGGGCGCAGTCAACGAGGTCGTCGACCACGCAGAGCTGGAAACCGTTGCCCTGGAATGGGCCAACGAGATCAACGGCAAGTCCCCGCAGGCCATCAGGATGCTGAAGTTCGCGTTCAACCTGCTCGACGACGGGCTCGTCGGGCAACAGGTGTTCGCCGGGGAGGCGACCCGGCTCGCCTACATGACCGACGAGGCGGTCGAGGGGCGCGACGCGTTCCTGGAGAAACGCGACCCCGACTGGTCGAAGTTCCCGCGTTACTTCTGAGCGCTCAGATCCCGGTGCACAGCGACACGAACGGGATCGGCGCGCAGATTCCCACCGAGAAGTACGGGGTGGGGTCGCCGTTCCACGCCGGAGGTGGCGGTGGAGGCGGCGGCGGCAACGCGGCCGCTATGCACGTGTTCGATGGAGCGTCGAACACCGTCCCCAGCCCGCATTCGGTGGCATTGCTCACCGACGGCGACACGATCGTGACGAAGGCGAGCGGCGTCAGCACCCCCGCACCCGCCACCGCCACCCGTTGAATGATGCCCACGACGACACCCCTCCCTGGGAACTTCCCCGACCCAGCTCAGGCCGTGGATTTTACGCCTGGCGAGCCGGGGTCACCAGCGATCGGGCGCAGGGCGTTCGCGTCAGGGACGGAACCGCGTCTGGCCGTGGGGCGCCTTCGCGAAGGCCAGCACCTTCGTGGGCATGACCCGGAACACGTGAGCAAGGTGACCGTCCGGTTCGAAGCCGTCGGCGCCCGGAGTGAAATCCCACTCCCCCCGGTACTTCTCGCGATAGGCGTCGGCGAGGGCCGTTGTGGCCTCAAGGCCCGTGATGCGCTCTGCATCACCCTCGACGACGACGTCCAGGCCGGCCTTCCACGTGTTGGTTCCCGTGGTGACGGCGACCGCCCGCCCATGTGCGAGGTTGCGGGCCTTCTGTTCTTCGGGGCCGGTGCAGAACACGAACGAATCGTCGACCCACAGCCCGACGAGCGGGGTGACGTGTGGTCGACCGTCCTCGCGAACCGTGGTCAGCCAGTACAACTCGGCGGACGTCAGCGCAGCGCCGACCGCTGCCCAATCCGCGGGTGCGTCGGTCTCGCCGAAACGGGCGTCGAGTTCTGGCGTGAAGGTCATACCGCTAGTGACTGGCGCGCGGCCGACAACTCATCGCGCAACGGCTGTGGGACCTCTCCGAGCGGATGATTCGGGCGCGCTAACGTTCGGTGCGCGATATGTGGCGCGCGATAGTCAGCGCGCCGAAGTCACGAGGGGGGACGTTCATCGAAGCGAAGATCACGCGATGGGCGATCGGCTCCCTCGGCGTCGTGGCCATCGCGGTCGCGACGGCGTTGCCGTGGTACACCGCTCAAGCCGCCACCGGGTCGGCGCAGATGACCGGGTGGGGCGCCTGGACCACGACGGGCGACGTCGACGCCAGCTTCCGGACGCTGCCGCTGGCCGTGCTGGTGTACCCGCCCGCGGCGGTGATGGTCTACAGCGCGGTGCGAAGCGCGTTCGGCCTCGCGGTCATCGGGGCCATCGCCACGCTGGCGGCAGCGATCCTCCCGTTCATGGTGATGCCCGCCGCCGACCGCCACGTGCCGGGCAGCGGTGCGGTCGGCGTCGAGGTGGCCGCGGCGCCGCTGACCCTTCTCGCGATCGCGCTGGTGGCGACCGCCGTCTGTTGGATCGGCTACGCGCGCTGCGTCCTTCGCACCTCACCACGCGCAGATGCCGGGACCTAAGCTCATCGACTGTGAGTAAGAACCCCCTCCGCCGTCTCGCGGACTCGCTGCTGCTGGCCAGCATGCGACCGCCGTTGACTGCTCAGCTCTTTCAGCCACGGCACGACGTCGACCTCAGCGGCAAGCGGATTCTGGTCACGGGGGCGTCGTCGGGAATCGGCGAGGCGGGCGCGGTGAAGCTCGCCCGCGAGGGGGCGCGCGTCATCGTCGTCGCCCGCAGGCAGGAGCTGCTGGACTCCGTCGTCGAGCGCATCACGTCCGAGGGCGGCGAGGCCTGCGCGTACGCCTGCGACCTGTCCGACCTCGACGCGGTGGACGCCCTGGTGTCCGAGGTCGACGAGCGGTTCGGCGGGGTGGACGTCCTGATCAACAACGCCGGGAGGTCGATCCGCAGACCGCTGGCCGAGTCGCTGGAGCGCTGGCACGACGTCGAGCGGACGATGGCGCTGAACTACTACTCACCGCTTCGTCTGATCCGCGGCTTCGCGCCAGGGATGCGGGAGCGCCACGACGGGCACATCGTCAACGTCTCGACGTGGGGCGTGCTCAGCGAATCGTCGCCTCTGTTCGCCGTCTACAACGCGTCGAAGGCAGCGCTGACGGCCGTCAGTCGGGTCATCGAAACCGAATGGGCCGCGGACGGCGTGCACTCGACGACCCTGTTCTACCCGCTGGTCAAGACCCCGATGATCGCACCGACCAGGGCGTACGACGGTCTGCCAGGGCTGTCCGCCGACGAAGCGGCCGACTGGATGGTCTCGGCAGCGCGGCACAGGCCGGTGCGCATCGCGCCGCGGATGGCCGTGACGGCCCACGCGGTGAACAGTTTCGCGCCCGCGGCCGTGGACGCCGTGATGAAGCGCCAACGCGTCCAACCCAGCGGCTGAGCGCCCGGCCCGGCTGCGCCGAAATAGCATTCCCTGTCGTCATTCCGGCGCTTTGACGACAGGGAATGCTATTTCGGCGAGGTCGCTGTGTTAGAACCGACGCATGGAGATCCTGGCCAGTCGCGTGCTGTTTCGACCGGCCGACTATCAGAGTTCATTGCGCTTCTACCGCGACGCGATCGGACTCGCCGTCGCGCGCGAGTACGGCGCGGGCACGGTGTTCTACGCCGGCCAGTCGCTCGTCGAGCTGGCTGGACACGGCCGCACATCGGATGAGGCACCGCCCTTCCCCGGCGCACTGTGGTTCCAGGTGCGCGACGTCTACGCCACCCAGGCCGAATTGGAGGGCCGCGACGTCGTGATCGCCAGGGCGGCCAAGCAGGAGCCATGGGGTCTGCACGAAATGCACGTCACCGATCCGGACGGGGTGACGTTGATCTTCGTTCAGGTCCCCGAGACGCACCCGCTGCGCCGCGACACCAGAAAGTGAGATCCCCCCGGCTCGATGAGCCGAGGGGATCTCTGGGGCAACGTCTTTCAGCGCGCGGGGGCCGCCAGCGGCCAACCAACCGAGGCCAGCCGAGAGGCGACCTGATGGATCTCCTCGGGGTTGGGCTCCTTGTCGATCACGTCCTGGACCGCCTTGCGGATCTCGTCCTCGGTGACGCTGTCGGCGTCGGTCGACTTGAGGATCGACTGGGCCGCCGTGACGACCTCTTCGTCGCTCAGCGAACGCTTCAGCAGCGCGAGTAGCGGAAAGTAGTCCTTCGGCGGGACGCCCTCCGGGTAACCAGCGTTGAGCCAGTGCACGACGTTGTCGAGAATGGTCTTGTCAGTCATGTTCTTCTCGCTCACTTCTTGATTCCGAAGAAGGGGTCGAACCCGGTGTGGTGGATGATCGTGGCTCGGGTGATCCACAGGATCGCGACGAAGATCACGAACCCGACGATGGCGAACAGCAGCAGGCCGAGGAACTTGAGCGTGGGGTTGGGGGCGTCGACGGACCCGTCGGCCTCAGCTCCACCGACACCGTGCGAGTAGGCCACCAGCCCGAAGGCGAAGACGGCGGGCAGGCCGGCCCCGAGGACCAGGCCCACGATGAGGACCGTGATCAGCGGGATCACATACGTAGTCATCAATGATTCCTTCTGTTAGCAGGCGATGGGCCGGATTAGACGCTGGCCTTGGGGGTTTCGGCAACGACGCCGCGGACGTCGGCGGGCACGACGGAGTTGGTCGAGTCGTCCCAATCGGCGTTGACGTTCTTGCTGTCGACCTTCTGCTTCTGTGCACGCCAGTACATGTAGCCGGACAGGCCCACCAGGATCACGAAGATCAGGCCGTCGCCGGCCAGCTGCGTGGTGGCGCCTGCGACGAAGTGGGACAGCCAGAAGGCGAGCGCACCGACGAGCGCCGCGGCGGGCAGCGTGACCAGCCACGCCACTGCCATGCGGCCCGCCACTGCCCAGCGCACCTGCGCGCCCGGCTTGCCGACGCCACTGCCAAGGATCGAGCCGGTCGCGACCTGCGTGGTCGAGAGGGCCATGCCCGCGGCGCTGGAGGTCAGGATGATCGCAGCGGAGGACGCCTCGGCGGCCAGGCCCTGCGGCGACTCGATCTCGACGAGGCCCTTGCCGAGCGTGCGGATGACACGCCAGCCGCCGATGTAGGTGCCGAGGCCGATGGCCAGAGCGCAGGAGAAGATGATCCAGAAGGGCAGACCGTTCGCCTTCACGTCTCCGGTCAGGTGCCCGGTGGTGATGAGCGCGAGCGCGATGACGCCCATCGTCTTCTGCGCATCTCCGGTGCCGTGAGCGAGCGCGACGAGCGACGCCGTGATGATCTGGCCCCAGCGGAAGCCCTCCTCGCGACGCTTCTTCTCGACGTTGCGAGTGAGGCGGTAGACCAACCAGGTGCCCGCCGCGGCGACGAGGCCGGCGATGAACGGGGCGGCGACCGCGGGAACCAGCACCTTGCTGATGACGCCTGGCCAGTTGACGCCTGACAAGCCCGCGGCGGCGAGGCCCGCACCGATGAGGCCGCCGAACAGTGCGTGCGACGAGCTGGACGGGATGCCGAACAGCCAGGTCAGCAGGTTCCACAGAATGCCGCCGATGAGGCCGGCGAAGATGATGGTGAGGCCGGTGGCCGCGTCGATCGTCGGGACCAGGGCTCCCGTCTTGCTGTCCTGGATCTTCAGGACCGAGGTGGTCACGGTGACCGCGACCTCCACGGACAGGAACGCGCCGACCAGGTTGAGGATGCCAGCGAGGAGCACCGCGGTCTTGGGCTTGAGGGCACCGGTGGCGATCGAGGTCGCCATGGCGTTGCCCGTGTCGTGGAATCCGTTGGTGAAGTCGAATGCCAGCGCCGTGACAATCAGCAACACCAGGATGATCATCGTTGTGCTCATGGGTACAGATTGTGGGGCTTGGTCCGTCGTTTTGACCAGCCGCTAGGGGGCCTAACCGGCGGCCTCACCTGGGGATTTCCGTTCACCTGCGAGCTGTTCATCCACTGTTCACCTGATGGGCGGGGCGCGTTCGCCTGCGGCGCCGGAATATCCCGTCCGATCAGTTCAGAAGCGCCCTAGACCCGAGCGCGCCATTAACATCGAGCCATCAGACGTTGCCGCGGCGGGTACGCCGCGGTTTTAGGGGAGTTGACACCGTGAACGCTTTTCTCGCCAAGATCGTGGCGTGGATCAACGCCGGATACCCCGAGGGGGTGCCTGGACC
>NZ_JBOGDD010001116.1:0-3016 GCF_050701675.1 Mycobacterium sp.
ACGACGAATTGGCCGAGAGGGCTGCTGACGGACCAGGATCGACGCTCGGTCAGCGGCTCTACCTCACACGCAAGCGCGCCAAGCTGAGCGCGCAGGAGGCTGCCAATGGCGCCGGTCTGCGGCTAGAGCTGATACAGGCCAGCGAGGCCGAGGAGCCTGCCACCGAGGACGAGTCCACGAAGATCAAGGCACTGATCACCGCGCTCGGCGGCTGACGGAACGGCGCACCGTAGGGATTCCGTAAATATCCTCACCGCCGCCGTAGGGATCGCGTTGAGATGGCCGCCATCCGCGGACGCCATGGGTAGACCTGCGTTCATGAGCGACATACAGACGCAGTCCGCCGGTGGCGAGTTCCATGACGGCGCGCAGCCCCAACGGGCGCCCGAGCCGCTACCCCCGATAGACCAGCATCCCCCGACTCCCGCGGTCGTTGGCGCTGTCGCGCAGCCGGTCAGCTCAGAGCGCCGGGCATTCGCGCGGTGGTGGGCCGTCGTGCTCGACGGCAGTCACGACTGGGGTTCCGTCGACGTCTCGCCCACCCGGCACGGGGTGACGCAGTACCGGCTCGTGTTGTTTCCTCCCGGCCTCGACATCGCCGAACGGCGCTTGCTTCGCGCGCGGCGGGCGTGGCCCACGTGGGGCGCGGTGGTCTGGGTGGCGTCGCAGATCGTTCTAAGCTCCTTCCTCACGCCCCCAACGGCGTTCGCTGCGTCCACCATCGCCTACCTTGCAGCCGGCGCCGTCCTGTTCGCCCGGGTCGCCGAGCTGCGTGCACGCGTACTCACGCTGAGCGTCGTTCGCATCGCCGGCTACCCCGACCCGCACTCCGCGACCATGTTCACGGAACTGAAGTCGCTCGTCGCGACGCTGTGCCAGGCAGATGCCCAACGTGATCGAGGACAGTCGTCTCCGGTTGAGCATGAAGCCATTTGGTGGCAGGTATACGACCGGCTGAGCCAGAACCAGGCCCGGCCCGTCACGCCTTGAGCACACTCCGGCTCGGACGCCAGGCCCGTGTGTCGGCTGCCAGCGCCATCGTGGACTGCGGCGTCTACGTCGACGGCCGCCGGGTTCCCGGCACACCCACCCTCGACGCCGCTCTAGCGAAGGTACGCGAACTCGGCGAGGGCTTCGTGTGGATTGGATTGCACGGACCGGACGCGCATCAGATGTGGGAGGTGGCCGCGGTCTTCGGCCTGCATCGGCTCGCTGTCGAAGATGCCGTGCATGCTCATCAACGGCCGAAGGTGGAACGCTACGACGACACCGTGTTCCTCGTCCTCAAGACCGTGAAGTACATTCCGCACGAATCGATCTCGAAGGCCAGGGACATCGTCGGGACGGGCGAGATCATGATCTTCGTCGGGCCCGGCTTCGTGGTGACGGTGCGCCACGGCGACTTCAGCGGGCTGGCCGGAGTCCGCAAGGAGATGGACGCGGACCCCCATCAGCTGAAGCTGGGTCCGTTCGCGATCATGCACGCCATCGCCGATCACGTCGTCGACGATTACCGCGACGTCGCGCTGCGGCTGGAGACGGACATCGATGTGATCGAAGAGCAGATCTTCTCACCCCGCAGCACGACGGAGATCGATCAGATATACCTGCTGAAACGGGAAGTCCTGGAGTTGCGGCGGGCAGTGAATCCGCTGTCTGCCGCGCTGCAGGAGATCGTCACCGACCACAGAGACCTGATCTGCAAGGAAGTACTCCGCCATCTGCGCGACGTCATCGACCACCAGACCCTGGCGGCGGAGCGGATCAACAGCTACGACGAGTTACTGACGTCACTGGTGACGGCCGCGCTGGCCCGGACGAGCATGCAGCAGAACCTCGACGTGCGAAAGATATCGGCCTGGGTGGCGATCGCATCGGTGCCCACCGTGCTTGGGCCCATCTACGGCATGAACTTCGAACACATGCCGGAGCTGCACTGGACGTGGGGCTACCCCGCGGTGCTCGGTGTGATGGCCACGACATGTGTGCTCCTCTACCGCACCCTTCGTCGCAATCACTGGCTCTGAACCCCAGGCGGAGCCAGTGACCACGAGCGGCGCATGGATTCCGTCAAGGTCGCCTGCACGGCCGTAAAGGAACCGTAAAGGACCCCGGTTCGGGGTGTTTTCGAGGTCTAGCTTTCAGATCAGTGCCACGTCGCGACGAGTGTCGAGACGGCCACTGCGAGTCGGCGCGCCCCGCCCGGCTTGCTCAATGAATGGAGATGACATGTCCGTGTTGCTGTACGTCGTGCTGACGGTGGCGATCTTCGCGCTGCTCGGCCTGGTACAGAAGTTGGTTGAAGGCCTGTGAGCGTCGAAAACCTGATCGGCCTGCTGCTGGTGGCAGGTCTCGCCGTGTTCATGGTTGCAGCCCTGCTCTTTCCGGAGAGGTTTTGATGAGCACCACCACTGCGGGGCTCGTGTTCCTCGCCGTTCTGATCTTGGCGTTGGCAGCGGTCCACGTGCCCCTCGGCGACTACATGTACCGGGTATACAACTCCGAGAAGGATTCCCGCGCGGAACGCGTCATCTACCGCCTCATCGGTGCCGACCCCAAGTCGGAGCAGACCTGGGGCGCTTACGCCCGCAGCGTGCTGGCGTTCTCGGCGACCAGCATCCTGTTCCTGTTCGTCTTCCAACTGGTGCAGGGCAAGTTGCCACTGCACCTGAACGATCCGGGCACGCCGATGACGCCGGCGCTCGCATGGAACACCGCGATCAGCTTCGTCACGAACACCAACTGGCAGGCCTACTCTGGCGAATCCACCCAGGGCCATCTCGTCCAGATGGCCGGCCTGACGGTGCAGAACTTCGTCTCCGCGGCAGTCGGCATGGCCGTGGCCGTCGCCCTGGTCCGCGGCTTCGCTCGCACCCGCACCGGTGAGCTCGGCAACTTCTGGGTTGACTTGGTGCGCGGCACCATTCGGATCCTGCTGCCCATTGCCTTCATCGCGGCGCTCATCCTGATCGCGGGTGGAGTGATCGAGAACTTCCACCTGCACGATCAGATCGTC
>NZ_JBOGDD010001117.1:0-2101 GCF_050701675.1 Mycobacterium sp.
GGATGCGACCGAGGCCGTCGAGGCCACCCAGCCTTCCGAGGAGAGCGGCGAAACCGGTACCGGTGAGACCGCTTTCGTCGCGGCGCCCAAGCGCAGGCGCCGGCTGCCGTGGCAGCGTGACAAGGCGGCTGCCGACGTCCCACCGGCGCCCCCGCCGGTCGAGGAAGCCGTCGAAGAAGCCACGGTGTCCGACGATGCTCCGGAACCCGAGCCCGTCGAGGAGCCCGCGGAGCGCGTACTCGTTGCCCATCGACCTGCGGGGCGGGCGTTGAAGCTCGTCGCGGTGGCCGCGGGCGTGCTGTTCGTCGCCGCAGCCGCGTTCGCGGGCGCGACGATTCAGCCCTACCTCGCCGACCGGGCCGCGGTGCAGACCAAGTTCTCGATAGCGGAGACGGCCGCGAACGCGATCACCACCCTGTGGACCTACACACCCGACGACATGGACAAGCTGCCGGATCGTTCCGCCAAGTATCTCGGCGGCGACTTCGCGGCCGACTACAAGCGCTACATCGATGCGATCGTCGCACCGAACAAGCAGGCTCAGGTATCCAACAACACCCAGGTCCTCGGCGCGGCCGTGGAGTCGTTGACGCCGACGGACGCCACCGCGATCGTCTACACCAACTCGGTGGCCACCAGCCCCGTCACCAAGGGCATACCGTCCCTGCGCTACCTGTCGTACAGGTTGACGTTGAAGCGCCAGGACAGTCGCTGGTTGATCACGCAGATGGTAGCCGTCACGAAGCTGGACCTGACCCCGCGGCTGTAGCGGTCGTCGCGCGATGGCAGTCGAATCCCCTGTCTCCCAGCGGTTGACACTCACCGCCCTGCTGTTGCTGACGTTCGCCACGGGTCTGGTCGACTCCGTGAGTGTCCTCGTGCTCGGACACGTCTTCGTCGCGAACATGACGGGAAACGTGATCTTCCTCGGCTTTTGGTTCGTGCCCCATTCGGGTATCGATCTGGTCGCCGCAGTGGTGGCGTTCGCGAGTTTCGTCGCAGGGGCCGTCCTCGGTGGCAGGCTGGCACGACATCTGGACGATCGCGTCCGCCGCTGGCTCGTCGTAGCGCTGGGTATCGAAGTCGTTGCCCTGGTGATTCTTTCGATACTCGCCGGCACCGGTGTCCTGCAGTACGAGGGCGGCGGACGGCTGATCCTCATCGCGGGACTCGCCATCGTCTTCGGCAGTCAGAACGCGACGGCGCGACAGTTCGGGGTGCAGGAACTCAGCACGACGGTGCTGACGCAGACCATCGTCGGCCTCGGCTTCGACAGCAGGCTCGCAGGAGGGACGGGCCAGCGGGAGAAGCTCCGCTTCGGCGTCATCCTCACCATGTGCGGCGGGGCAGTCCTCGGCGCGACCATGACGTTGTGGACTGTAGCGCCGGTCATCGCGATCGCCGCGGCGGCCGTGGCGACCAGTGGCGCCATCTTCGCGTTCGGACCGGCCAGGGACGCTGGTACGAGCAATTAGCCCGACCTGAGATCAGCTGAAGGCGAGCCAGCTCGGCAAGGCGCGCTCACGCGAGTCGCACAACACCTGCATGGTGTCGCAGGACCCCTTCGGCACGCCCGCTCCCGCCCACATGCCACCGGTGTCGCGGCGAAGCACGATCGCCGACGAGCCGCCCCCGTCGAGCAGAATGGCGGTGTCGCTCCCGAGTCCGCGGAACAGATCCTGGATCTGGTCCGGTGTGTAACTGCCGCCCTGGAAGACGTACATCTCGTCCCTGTCGCGGACGTACGCGAGCGCCGTGCGGGCAGCACTCGGACCGCCGTCGTTCATCTGCCCGGTGTCGCCGGGTGCCAACAGCCCAAGGCCGCTGACCGCGACGAAGCGGATGCCCTTGTCCATCAGATCCTTGATGACGGGGGTGGCGGCGTCGTAGTCGTTGGGCGCCCTCGGCGAGATGACGAACGGGGCGCCTGCGACGGGCAGGATCATCGTCGACAGGGCCGTCCAGACTTCGTCGCCACCGGACAGGGCCTGTTTGCCCGCGTACGCCAGGGTCCCCGTGACGGCGGCGTTGGCCGGTGTCCCTCCGCGGGTGTTGTCGAAGTAGGCGCCAAGCGGGGAACTGCAGCCGGTCGACTTCCAGG
>NZ_JBOGDD010001118.1:0-2957 GCF_050701675.1 Mycobacterium sp.
CCGCTGACCGACGACGACGTGCAGAACCCGATCGTGGAGGGACGGATCCGCCGGTTCGACTGCAGCCAGATGACCGACGGCGGGTGCGGCGTCGTGCTCGTCACAGACGACTACCTGCGCGATCACCCCGATGCCAAGCCCATCGGCCGCATCGAGGGCTGGGGGCACCGCACCGTCGGCCTCGGCCTGCAGCAGAAACTGGAGCGCTCGGCGGCCGGTCCGTTCGTCATGCCGCACGTCCGCGGCGCCGTCCTCGACGCCTTCGACCGCGCCCACGTCACACTCGAGGACCTCGACGGCATCGAGCTGCACGACTGCTTCACCCCCAGCGAGTACCTCGCCATCGACCACATCGGGCTGACCGGTCCCGGTGAATCGTGGAAGGCCATCGAGAACGGCGAAATCGAGATCGGCGGGCGGTTGCCGATCAACCCGAGCGGCGGCCTGATCGGCGGAGGCCATCCCGTCGGTGCCTCAGGGGTGCGCATGCTCTTCGACGCCGCCAAACAGGTCAGCGGCACCGCCGGCGACTATCAGGTCGACGGCGCAAGGACATTCGGGACGCTGAACTTCGGTGGCAGCACGGCCACCACGGTCAGCTTCGTCGTCGGCTCGGCCAAGGAGTAAGCCATGCACGTAGACGTAATCGGCAAGTTCCTGTCCACGCTGCCCGAGGACGACGACCACCCGTACCGCACCGGGCCATGGCGGCCGCAGACCACCGAATGGGACGCCGACGACCTGACCGTCGTCGAAGGCCAGCTCCCGACCGACCTCGACGGCGTGTACCTGCGCAACACCGAGAACCCCCTGCATCCGGCGCTCAAGGCATACCACCCCTTCGACGGCGACGGCATGGTGCACGTCGTCGGATTCCGTGACGGAAAGGCGTTCTACCGCAACAGGTTCGTCCGCACCGACGGTTTCGCCGAGGAGAACGACGCGGCAGGCCCGCTGTGGCCGGGCATCGCGGAGCCGGTCGAGTTGGCCCGCCGCGACTACGGCTGGGGCGCAAGGACGTTGATGAAGGACCCGTCGTCCACCGACGTCGTCGTGCACCGCGGTACCGCGCTCACCAGCCACTATCAATGCGGTGACCTGTACCGGGTCGACCCCTGCTCCGGCGAGACGCTGGGCAAGGAGGACTGGCACGGCGCCTTCCCGTTCGACTGGGGCGTGTCAGCGCATCCCAAGGTCGACGACAGAACCGGCGAGCTGTTGTTCTTCAACTATTCGAAGCAGGCGCCCTACATGCACTACGGCGTCGTCGACGACGCGGGGGCGCTGGTGCACTTCGTCGACGTACCGCTGCCGGGACCCCGCCTGCCACACGACATGGCGTTCACCGAGAACTATGTGATCCTCAACGACTTTCCGCTGTTCTGGGATCCGACTCTGCTGGAACACAACGTGCACCTACCGCGCTTCCACCGCGACGTGCCGACACGCTTCGCCGTCATTCCGCGTCGCGGCGACACGTCGCAGATCAGGTGGTTCGAGGCCGACCCGACCTACGTGCTTCACTTCCCGAACGCCTACGAGGACGGCGACGAGATCGTGCTCGACGGGTTCTTTCAGGGCGATCCGGAACCCGCCGACGACGGGCTTGGCGACAAGTGGCAACGCATCTTCCGATTCCTGGCCATGGACAGGATGCAGACCCGGTTGCACCGCTGGCGGTTCAACCTCGTCACCGGCGCGGTGCGCGAGGAGCAATTGTCGGACAGCATCACCGAATTCGGCATGATCAACCCCGCGCGGGCGGGCCTCCACTACCGCTACGCCTACGCCGCAACGGGCAAGCCCGGCTGGTTCATGTTCGACGGCCTGGTCAAGCACGACCTCAAGACCGGCGCCGAGGAGCGGTTCGCGTTCGACGACGGGATCTACGGCAGCGAGACCGCCATGGCGCCGCGAGTCGGCAGCACGGCCGAGGACGACGGTTACCTGGTCACCATCACCACCGACATGAATGCCGACGCGTCCTACTGCCTAGTGTTCGACGCAGCCAGGATGTCCGACGGTCCCGTGTGCAAACTGGCTCTGCCCGAACGGGTTTCCAGCGGAACTCATTCGACGTGGGCGCCAGGATCTGAGCTGCGCCGCTGGCAGGAGACCGACACCGCCGCAGAAGCGATCGGCCTGTAGTTGAACCAGCCAGGCGGGGTCAACGCCGTGGGTCGGATGCTCGGCGTGCTTGGTGACGAGTGGACGCTGCTGATCGCCCAGCAGGCGTTGCTCGGTGTGACCCGCTACGGAGACTTCGCCGCGCGCCTGCCGATCTCGCACGCGGTACTGACCCGCCGACTGGCCGCGATGGCTGACGACGGGTTACTGACCCGCAGCAGGTATTCGGAAAGGCCGCCGCGGTACGAATACGTGCTGACGCCGCAGGGGCGTTCGCTCTGGCCGGTCCTGACGTCGATCTGGGAATGGGAACGCCGCTGGGTGCCCGACCACGCCGAGCGCCTGCCCGCGATGCGCCACGTCGGCTGTGACGCGGACTTCGCGCCGCTGGTCACGTGCCAGGCCTGCGCAGCGGTCGTGACGGAGAAGGAGCTGACCGCGACGTGGGGGCCGAGCGGGTCCTGGCCGCGCTCGATGCCGGTCCAGTCGACGCGGCGCCGGTCGGCGTCGGGTCGGGCCGGGATCTTCCCCGAGACCATGGGCATCCTCGGCAACCGGTGGGCATTCGCCCTGCTGGTCGCGGCCTTCGTCGGCACCTCTCGATTCAACGACTTCGCGGGGCAACTCGGCGCCCCGTCCGGCTCACTGGCCGACCGGCTGCAGATCTTCACCGCGGGAGGCGTGCTGACGTCCAACGGCGGCCGGTACCTGCTCACGGAGAAGGGCCGCGCCGTCTTTCCCGTTCTGATCACCGCGCTGCAATGGGCGCAGCGCTGGTTCGCCGCGCCGGAGGGTCCGGCCGTGTTATTGCGGCACACCCTGTGCGGGAA
>NZ_JBOGDD010001119.1:0-3560 GCF_050701675.1 Mycobacterium sp.
CTCTGGACCAGTTGCGCCAGGATTCCGGCCCAGAAGAAGTGGACGTTCGTCAGATGCCACAGCAAGTCCGACGCCGTCCATTCCGGACAGGTAGGACAGCGTTGGTCGGGGTCGACCCCCTCCAGTACATCGGCAAGACGCCGCGATTCGGAATCGATGATGGCAAGGCGATCCATCACTTCAGGGTGCCAGCTTGGTTGTCTATCGTCAGCACCGAGGAAGTCGTGGCCGCGATCTCCGTCGCGGAGTGACCGGTCGGGGATGGCACGAATTACCCGCCGGATGGCCGAAAACGACTGTCGTGTCGAGACGGAACGCCCCTACGATCGGCGCATGGCCATTCGACCCGACACCAAGAACTGGACGTGGGTGTTGCAACGCGAGTGCCCCGAGTGCGGCTTCGATGCCTCGGCGGTCCCCGCGCGCGACGTTGCCACCTTGCTTAAGGAGAACGCCGCAGCATGGCCGGCGGTGTTGCGTGGTCACGACGTGGCGAGGCGCCCAAACCCCGCCACGTGGTCGGCCCTCGAATACGGGGCACACGTGCGCGACGTCTTCCGGATCTTCGCGGTACGCCTGGCACTGATGCTCGACGGCGACGAACCCCGGTTCGACGATTGGGATCAGGACGCAACGGCGGTGGCTGCGCGCTATCGCGAACAGGACCCGTCAACGGTCGCAGCGGAGCTGACGACGGCAGCGGACAGTCTCGCGGCCGCCTTCGAAGCCGTGCCCGACGATGCGTGGGAGAGGAAGGGATTTCGCAGCGACGGAAGCGAATTCACGATCGAGACGCTGGCGCGATACTTCATCCACGACCCGGTGCACCACCTGCACGACGTCACGACGTCGTCAGGATGACGGGTTGCCGGGTAGCCCGCGTCATCGCGACGTAGCGGTCGACCGCCCCTCGACACCTTCGCCGAACGCCTCAGGGTCGACGAGGACGACCAGGTCGAACTCGAGTGACTGGCGAGTTCAGGAGCGTGAACGGGTGACGCCCAACGGGCAAGGCGTTAGCCTTACTCGGAAGTCGGGTCCGGCGCCCCTCGCGGGCGCCATCAGAGAGGACAACTAGTTCATGACGCAACGACATCGCGCCATGCGGTCCGCCGACGCCGTGAGGATCGCCGTCGCGGGCGTGATCCTCGCGGGCGGTGCACTGGCCATGGCCGGTCAGGCCGCAGCGGACCCTGAGCCATTTCCGCCGGCGCCAGCGGACCCGGCGGCCGGACCGGTCGCTGCTCCTGCGCCCCCACCCGTCGGCCCGCCGGTGGTGCCGGAGATCGCGAACCCCCAATTCGGCTCGGGGTCCGGCCCGATCGGCAGCCTCAGGGACATTTGGCACGAGGTCCGCGATGGGGACCTCAGCGGGGCGGATCCGAACGGGGCCCCACAGGGTGCGCTCGCACCGCCCCCCGGAGCGGGTCCCGCGCCGAAACTGCCGCCTGGGTTCACGTCGCTGACGGACCCGTCGTCCTCGACCCCCGCGCTGCCGAAGGATCCGAACGAGGTGGGGCCGGCACTTCCTCCCGGGTACTACCCGCTCAACGGGCCGCCGCCGCCCGGATACGCGCCGCCTGCGGCGCCCGCTGACCCTGCCGCGGCGCCGGCTGTCGCACCCGTTCCGCCACCGACGCCCTAAGCCGTTACGCCGGGTAGTTTCCGGCTTCGAGATCGTCGAGCAGGCTCGGATGGGTGGGCTGCCACCCAAGTCTTTGGCGGGTGAGTGCGCTCGAGGAGGGCTGGTCGACACCGAAGACACTGCCGAGGAATCCGAAGTTCTCTGCCGGGACGGCTTCGACGGGTAGGTCGAGTTGGCGGCCGATGACCTCGGCGATGGCGCACATCGCATCGCCTTCATCGGCAACCGCGTGGGCCACCGTGCCCGGAGTGGCCTGTTCGAGAGTCAGCCTGAAGAGCCGGGCGGCGTCCTTTCGGTGCACTGCTGGCCATCGCTGGGAGCCGTCGCCGACATAGGCGGAGACTCCGGTGCGGCGGGCGGCTTCGATGAGCAGTCCGGCAAATCCGTAGGGACCGCCGCGGTCGTGAACCGACCGGGGGAGTCGGACGACGGCCGAGCGAACACCCTTGGTCGCCAGGGCCAGGGCTGTCTGAGCGTTGCGACCGCGACCGCCTACGGGTCCGTCCGTCGGCATCGCGTCCTGCTCTGTCGAGGCGTGTCCTGGGGTGGCGGGTGTGCCGGAGGCGATGACCAGCGGCTTGCCGCTCCCTTCGAGTGCGGCACCCAGAGCCTCGACGGCGAAAGCCTCCTCAGCAACGCACTTCTCGAAGTTTTTGAAGTCGTTGCCGAAGGCGAGGTGGATGACGCCATCCGAATGTGCGGCACCGGTGCGCAGGCTCTCGCGATCGTTGAGATCACCGCGGAGCACGGTGGCTCCCAGCGCGCTGACAGTGTGAGCCGAGGCGTCGGAGCGAACCAGGCCAACGACTTCGTGGCCCGCGGCGATCAGCTCGGGAATGACCACGGAACCGATTCCTCCGGCAGCACCGGTGACGAACACGCGCACGATGGACTCCTTAGTGATGCGACTGATGTCCCATCACGGTAGCAGAGTGACGCGATAAAGGTCCCATCGGTAAGATGGCGCGATGCCCCGATGGGAACCCGATGCGCGCGAGCGGCTCGTCGTGGCCGCGCTCCATCTGTTTTCCGAGCGGGGTTACGACGACACCACGGTCGCCCAGATCGCCGAACGCGCCGGCCTGACGAAGAGCACCTTCTTTCGGCATTTCCCCGACAAGCGGGAAGTGCTGGCCGCCGGTCAGGAAACCCTGTCGCGGCTCTTCGTCGACGGCATCTCTGCAGCGCCCGCCGATGCCAGCCCCATGGTCGCCGTCGCCGCCGGGCTGGAGCAGGCCACTGCGGCGATGACGCCGTTCAATCGCGAGCTTGGTCCCCGGTTGCGTGCGGTCATCGCCACCAGCACGGAACTGCAAGAGCGGGATGCACTCAAACAGGTCGGACTCGCGGCGGCCATGGCAGGTGCGTTGCGCGCTCGTGGCGTCCAAGATCTGGTGGCGACCCTCGCGGCGGAGTTGGGCGTCCTCGCCTTCAAGGAGGCATACGCCTCATGGGTCGCCGAGGACAACCAACAGGAGTTGGGCGAGCTGGCGCGTGGCGCGTTGACGCGGTTGCGCGCCTCAGTTGCCGAACTCGGCTGACCGCCTGGCCGACGAGACGGTGACCTCATCCCTGGCTGGCGCGCCACCTGTCCAGGAGTCGTCGGTCCCGTTTGGTGGGCCGCCCGGCACCGCGATCGCGGACCGCCACCGCAATGGCCGAGGTCGGCGGCGGTGCGGGCGTTCGATCGAGATAACAGGTCACGGCATCGGTCGCACCGACCCTCTTCTCGATCACCCGAACCACCTCGACGATCCTCGTTACGTCACCCACCAGGGCGCGCACCTCGTCACCGGGGGACACGGTCGTCGCCGGCTTGGCCGGCCGGTCGTTGACGCGTACGTGCCCGCCGCGGCACGCCGCGGCGGCGTCCGGCCGGGTCTTGGTCAAACGGACCGCCCACAACCAGCGGTCC
>NZ_JBOGDD010001120.1:0-1745 GCF_050701675.1 Mycobacterium sp.
GAGCGTGGGGGTAATCCACGTTCGGCGGGCGGCTAGCGTCTGCGCCGGAACACCTCGGCCGGGCGGCCGCGGGTGCCGGTGACGACCTCTCCCGTCGGCTCCAGTTGGGGTTCCATGACCCGGCGGAACCTGTCGCGCTGCAGTGGCTCACCCGCAACGGCTTCGTGAGCCATGCGCAGATCGCGCAGAGTGAACTCGGGCCCGAGCAGCCCGTCCGGATCGGGAGTGGCGGCATAGCGGGGCCGCATGTCGTCGACCGCCCTGGCGATGATGCCCGCGTGGTCGTGCGGCAGCCGGCCTGGCCGCGACGTCGGCATCAGCCTGGTGCGATCCGGGAATCGGGACGCGAGCCGGTCTGCGCCCACGACCGCGAGGTGGGCCACCGACAGGACCCAGCCGCGGTCGTCGCGATCGGGGTCGTCGAAGACGTGCAGTTGACGCGGCCGCAGCCCGTGCACGCCCGACTTCTCCCGCAGCGACCGGTCGACGGCGTCGGCCAGTCGCTCGCCGGGATGCAGGAAGGTTCCTGGCAGGGCCCACCCGCTGTCATCGTTGCGGCGTACCTGCAGGACCAGCAGATCCGATCCCGCCGTGCCGAGGGTGACCAGCGCGGTGTCCACGGCGACGGAGGGCCGTGGGTAGTCGGTGAGCGGCCTAGCCGGATGCGTGGGAATTTGTCAGCCTTCTGTTGTACATTTCATTTAGCTCATTATTGCGCTAAATCTTTCGAGGCGGGTACGAGATGACGACATTGACTACAGCACAGATCGATCGGGCCTGCGGCGTACTGCTCGCCACCGCCGCCGGCGACGCACTCGGCGCGCCGTACGAGTTCCAGCCCGCCAGGGGGCCGGAGAAGGACGTCGCCATGGTCGGCGGCGGCGGCCTCGGCTGGGCGCCTGGCGAGTGGACCGACGACACGTCGATGGCCATCGCGATCGCCGAAGTGGCTGCCACCGGCGCCGATCTGCGCGACGTCGATGCACAGGACGACGTCGTCGAGCGCTGGTACGGGTGGTCCCGCACGGCCAGGGACGTCGGCATCCAGACCCGCCGCGTGCTCGACTACGTTGGGAACCAGGAAGGTTGGGCCTCCCCCGCCAGATACGCCGCCTTCCAACTGCACGAGCGCACGGGCCGCACCGCAGGCAACGGTGCGCTGATGCGGACCGCCCCCGTCGCGCTGGCCTACCTCGACGACGAGGACGCTCTCGTCACCGCCGCCCGTCAGATCAGCGCGCTGACGCATTACGACCCGGACGCGTGTGACGCATGCGTGCTGTGGTGCTGCGCCATTCGCCACGCGGTGCTCACCGGCGAGCTGGACGTGCGCGTCGGACTGCATCGCCTCGACGCGGGCAGTCGCGCGACGTGGTCGGACCGGCTCGACGTGGCAGAGTCCTCGCGCCCGAGCGACATCGCCAACAACGGCTGGGTGGTCGCCGCACTGCAGGCCGCCTGGTCGGCGATCGCGCTGACGAACACCGGGGCGGGGCATCCCACCGAACACCTGACCCGCGGGCTGGACGCCGCCGTGCGGGCGGGCGACGACACTGACACCGTGGCCGCCATCGCGGGTGGTCTGCTCGGCGCGGTGTACGGCGCGTCCGCCGTGCCTGCGCAGTGGCGCAATTTGCTGCACGGCTGGCCGGGTCTGCGAGCCCACGACCTGGTGGCCCTCGTCGGCCGGATCGTCAAGGAAGACATCGACTTTCCGTAACGTCACAACCTGCCCGGTGCAAACC
>NZ_JBOGDD010001121.1:0-5812 GCF_050701675.1 Mycobacterium sp.
CCTTGACCTTTGGCGACAGCGTTCCCGACTTCCACGGCACGCTCGAGAAGGCCGTGTACGTCTCGAACAGGTCGGGGTCGAGTTCGAGCATCTCGTCCCAGAAGGAGTGCCAGTAGCCGCGGTTCTCGGTGAACTCGGCCTTGATGCGCTCCTGGTTGGCGTCGAGCGGTGCGGGGCCGCTGCGCAGGCCCTTCTCGACGAGCACCTGCACCAGGATCGGCACCCCGATGTTCATCGCGTGAATGCCGAGCGTCGAGGTCAATTCGATGACCTCCATGATCTCGCTCGGAGTCGCGCCGGCGGCGAAGGCCGACTTGATGTGCTGGCGCACTCCTGGGGCGTACATGTGCGTCGCGGCGGCGTCGACCGCGATGAACATCAGCTCCTTGGTCTTGTCGTCGAGGTGGTTGTGGCCGTCACGCCACGGCACGGACGAAAAGCCCGTGTAGGTCTCGAGAAAGTCGGGATCGAGCAGCAGGATGCTCTCCCACAGATCGCTCCACGTGCCGCGGATGCGGACGAAGTCGTCCTTGACCTGCTGCTGACGCGTCGTCAATGACATGCCGTTCTCCTCACATCTAGGGAAGGGGTTCAGTGGCTGTGTGCAGTTGAAGCCGAAGCGATCCACCGAGCGACCTCGGTGTGGTCGGCGGCCGGCTCGAGATCGTCGGCCGCGCGGCTCCAGAGCTCGACGGCGTCGTCACCGAGGGCGGGTTCGACGCCGACCGCGCGGGCCAGTGCGGTCGCAATCTTCATGTCCTTGAGCATGAGTCGCAGCCCGAAGCCGGAGTCGTAGCCACCCGGCAGGATGAAGTTGGGCCACTTGTTCTCGGTCGAACCGCTGCGCCCGCTCGACCCGTTGAACACCGAAAGCATGACCTCGGGGTCGAGACCGAACTTCTGCCCGGCGATCATCGCCTCGCTCGTCACCCAGAGGTGAGTCGCCGACATCAGATTGTTGAGTGCCTTGACGGCGTGGCCTGCGCCGACGTCACCGGCCCGGACCGGCCGACCGAGCAGGGAGAGCACGGGCTCGACGCGGTCGACGATCCCGACCTCGCCGCCGACCATGATCGTCAACTTGCCGGTCTCTGCGCCGCGGACACCGCCCGAGACGGGCGCGTCGACGAGGTGGACACCGCGTTGCGCCAGTTCGGCGGCGAGCTCGCGCGTGCGCATCGGCTCCGACGAGCTCATGTCGATCACGACGCTGTCGGATGCGAGTGCGGCCGCCACGTCGTCGCCGCGCAGAACTGCAGTGACCACGTTCGAGTCGGGCAGCATCAGCACCACGAGATCGGCAACCGCGGCTTCACCGGCGGAGTGCACCGGTGTGCCGCCCGCCTCGGCGAGGTGGGCGAGTGCCTCGGGGGCGACGTCGAAGCCGAGCACCCGGTGGCCGCCCTCGACGAGCCGACGCGCCATGGGGCTGCCCATCTTGCCGAGGCCGATGAAGCCGATCGTCAGCCGCTGCGTGGCGGATTCAGACATCGACGCCCATCTCCTTCAACACCCGCTCCGCGACGCGGAACGACTCGAGCGCGGCGGGCGCACCGACGTAGACGGCGGCCTGGATGAGCACCTCCTGGATCTGGGCGGGCGTGACGCCGTTGTTGATCGCTCCGCGCACGTGCACCCCGAGCTCGTGCGAACGGTTCAGCGCCGTCAGCATCGCGAGGTTGAGCATCGAGCGGGTCTGCCGGTCGATGCCGTCACGCGACCAGACCTCGCCCCAGCAGTACTCGGTGACGAGTTCCTGGATGGGCCGGGAGAATTCACTCACCGCGTCGAGCGACTTCTGCACGTGCGCCTCGCCGAGCACCTCCTTGCGGATCGCCAGTCCGCGTTCGTAGCTCTCGTCGTGCGTTCCGTCGCTCGTCATGGTTCGTTCTCCTCGGTCGTGGGTTCTGCGTATTCCTCGTCGGTGACCGGGATCTCCCAGGCGGTGACGCCGAGTGAGATCGCGGTGTGCACCATGAAGCTGTCGGGTGCGGCACCGTGCCAGTGCCGCTCGCCGGGAGGCGCCCAGACGGTGTCGCCTGCGCGCAGCACGTGTACCGGCCCACCCTCTGACTGGATGAGGCCGCGGCCCGCGAGCACCTGGATGATCTGGCCGTTCTCGTGCGAGTGCCAGTGGGTTCGAGCTCCCGGCGTGAAGTCGACGGTGTTGATGGTGACGCCGTCGGTCGCGGGCATCGTCAGGTACGGATATGCCGCACCGGTGAATTGCGAGCCCGGCTTGCCGGCAGTCCCGGCCTGTGCTCGAGCTGAGGTGATGATCACGCAGCGTCTCCCTTCGGGTCGTGTAGGCGGATTCCGCCCGACACGTCGCCGATCGCATCGACGACGGTGTTGCTGATCTCGTCGGCGTAGCCGAGCTGGCGGGCGAGACCGAAGGCGGCCACCGGCCCTGGCGCGTTGAGGCTGGCGACGCCGAGCTGGGCGACGAGATCGAGGTAGAGCGTGACGTCCTTGAGCATCAGGGTGTTGGTCAGTCCGCCCTTGAGGTAGTCGCCCTCGATGATCTTCGGGAAGCGGTTGGTGCTGGCGAAGCTGACCCCTGAACTCGCGTTGATCACGTCGAGCACGGTCTTCAAGTCGAGGTCGGCCTTCTTCGCCGCCACCATGACTTCGGCTGTCGCCGAAAGGGTTACGGCGTTGAGGAAGTTGTTGAGGAGTTTCACCGTGTGGCCAGCGCCGCTTTCGCCACAGAGGAAGATCTTCTCGGCGAAGTGCTCGAGCACGGGCCTGGCGATCTCACTGGCAGCGGCATCACCGCCGACCATCAGGGTCAGCGTGCCCTTCTCGGCGGCCGCTGCGCCGCCGGAGATGCCCGCGTCGAGGTAGCTCGCTCCGCGCGAGGCGACGTCCGCCGCGATGCGACGGGTCGACGCGGGTGCCGAGGTCGACAGGTCGACGATCACCTGCCCGGGCCGCACCGCCTCGAGGAAGGCGGGATCGGAGTACACGACGGCCTCGACGACCTTGCTGTCGGGCAGGGAGAGCAGCACGACGTCACTTCCCGCGACGACCGCGGCGGCGGAGGCTGCGGCGGTGGCGCCGAGCTCCTCGGCAGCACCTTCGCGGGTGTCGAAGCCGAGCACCTCGACCCCGGCGCGGACGATGCACGCCGTCATGCGACCGCCCATGTTGCCGAGACCGATGAACCCGATCCTCTGTGTCTGAGCCGTCATCGGCCCCACTCCTTCGAATAGAGGGCGTCATCGACGGCGCCCGCATCCCACGCTCCGGCGCCGCCGGATGGCCGCACCGTGTTCACGATCGAGGCTCCGCCGTCGACCGCGATGATCTCTCCCGTCATATAGGCCGCGTCCTCGCTGAGCACGAACGCGACGGCTCCGGCAATCTCGGCGGCCTTGCCAGCGCGACGCAACGGCGTCGTCGATGCGCGCTGCACCATGTCGTTCTTTCCGCCCGAGGTCGAGGCGGCCGCGGCGAACAGTTCGGTCGGCACGATGCCGGGAGCGACACCGTTGACGCGGATGCCGAGCGGTCCGCCGTAGACGGCCGCCGCGTGGACGAGCCCTACGACCGCGTGCTTCGAGGTCTGGTATGGCAGCAGGTCGGCCGAACCGGTATGTCCCGCAATGGATGCCGTGACCGCGATCGCTCCGCGGGTGCCCTGCTCGCGGTAGAGGCGGAACGCGGCCCGCAGCCCTAGGAACTGACCGCGCACGTTGACCGCCATCACCCGCTCGAAGTCGTCGACGGTCAGGTCGGGCAGCTCAGCGAAGCTGCCGAAGATGCCGGCGTTGAGGTGGTGGAGGTCGATCCGGCCGAACTTCTCGAGGCCCGCGGCCACGTAGGCGTCGACGTCCTTCTCCTGGGCGATATCCGCGCGTACGCCAATGGATTCGGTTGGTAGCGAGGCGGCGAGTGCTTCGACGGCTTCACCGTTGACGTCGACCGCGATGACGTGCGCACCGTCGTCGGCCAGGCGTTCCGCCGAGGCTCGACCGAGGCCGGATGCTGCCCCCGTGACGACGGCGACGCGTCCGGCGAATCGGCCTGGCGCCGTCACGAGAGTGATCCGATCGTTGCGGCGATCCCCGCGAGCTCGCCATCCGTGACGGGCGTGAAGCGAGACAGGGTGTCTGGGTCATGGCCCGACACGAGGTGGGTGACCCGACCGGACGAGACCAACTCGGCGATCTTGTCGAAGCCCGAATACATCGCGGGAAGGTCGGCGACGAACGCGAAGGGCATGTCGGCCTCGAGCTCTTCGTAATAATGCATCGAGTCCGAGGCCAGCAGCACCGTCCCCTCGTTCGTTGCCGCGAGTACGACGCTGAGTCCCGGTGTGTGGCCGCCGAGTTCGAGCAGGGTGACGCCAGGGGCGAGCTCGAGTGAACCCTCGTAGGTGCGCACGCGGCCCTCCTCGCCCGCCGCGACGAGGGCGGCGATCTCTTCGTCTTCGACCGAGTAGTGGAACTGCTTTCGCGTGCCGAGCGGGCCGGTCCAGAAGTCGAACTCGCGTTGCGCGATGACGATCGTCGACTTGGGGAAGATGCCGAGATTGCCGATGTGGTCGTAATGCGCATGTGTCACAACGACATCCGGTGAGGTATTCGGATCCACCCCGAGCGCCGCATAGGCGCGAGCGGGGTCGATGCCGAAGGTACGGTTGCGCACCTCACCGCCACGTTTGGAGAAACCGGTGTCGACGATGATCGTGCGATCGGCGTTCTGGAGCACCCAGAAGAAGTAGTCCATGCCGATCGGGTCGTCGTCCTGGCCGTAGATGTGGTGGTTGAGGTACACGTCCGACTTGTGGGTCGAACGCTCGCCGTACTTGACGATCGTGACCCGGTAGGTGTCGGAGTTCATCGGCCGGTTCCCTTCAGTCCGGGCGCGCCCGCGGCGAATTCCGCGGTGCCGCCATCACCAGCTTCGTCCTCGACGGAGATGTCGCGCCCCGCCGTCTCGGGAAGCCACTTGAGGATCACGGCGAGTGCGATCACCGCGACGACCACCAAGTAGCCCGCTGGGGCAACCGCGCTGCCCGTGGTCCCGGCGAGCCAAGCACCGATGAACGGGCCGGGGCCCGCGATGAAGGCGAGGGCGAAGTTGAAGCCCAACGCGCTACTCGAGGCACGCGTCGAGGCGGGGAACAACTCGACGAGCATGACGACCGTCGTGACGCTGACGAGACACTGGGCGAGGCTGAGCAGAATGATCCCGGCGACGATGGCGACGCTCTGGCCGCCCGACATCATCAGGAAAACGGGAAAGGGCAGCACGACGTACCCGATCGTGCCGATGACGTTGAGTCTGCGGCGGCCGAAGCGGTCGGAGAGCGCACCCGCAACCGGGCACAGGATCATGTAGACGGTGAGGCCGATCCCGGCGAGGCCGAGCGCGGTGCCGCGATCGAGTTTCACGGTCGAGATGAGGTAGTTCACGACGTATGTCGCGAGGTAGTAGAAACCGAGGCCTTGAACCGCGGCGATCGCGAGCGTCAGGAAGATGGGCTTGACGTTGCGGCGGAATCCGCGGAAGACGGCGAGCCGATCGGGCGGCTGCGCAGACTGCTGCGCCTTGACCTTCTCGAACACCGGGGTCTCGGACAGACGCGACCGGATGTAGAGGCCGATCAGTGCGAGCGGTGCCGCCATGAGGAAGGGCACGCGCCATCCCCAGCTGAGAATCTGGCTCTCGGTGAGCATCGAGTTGAGGAACAGGGCGAAGAGACTGCCGACGATCGTCGCAAGCGCCGCGGTGCCCGACACGACGCTCGCGAAGATGCCGCGACGGTTGGTCGGGGTCGACTCGACGAGGAACGCGGCGGAAC
>NZ_JBOGDD010001122.1:0-3544 GCF_050701675.1 Mycobacterium sp.
ATGCGGAGCTGGTCTGCGTCGGCTCAGTCGGCATCGGTGCCATCTCCCGAAAGTTGTTGGGCAGCACGGCGACGGCGTTGGCCGAGGGCGCACACTGCCCGGTGGCGATCATTCGGGACCGCGGCGCGGGGCAGTCAACGGACCGCCGCTGGATCGTGGTCGCCGTCAAGGCGTCGACCGACGATGAAGACATCGTCGTCACCGCCATGGAGGAGGCTCGACTACGCCACGCTCCCGTCCTCGCGGTCGGATTGTGGCAGGAGGACTTCGGCTTCACTCCCTACGACGAACTCGACCGCCTCGTGGCGACCTGGCGGCAGCGTTATCCCGACGTTCACGTCTACCCGGTCACCACGCGATCCGGCCTGGTGCAATTCCTCAACGATGACGCCGACCCCACCGAGCTGGTCGTCGTCGGTGCCGACGAGGCAGGACAAGTCGCCCAAATCGTCGGCCCGCATTGTCATCCCATCATGGGGCACCCGGAGTGCTCCGTGCTGATCGTGCGCCGCTGACGAGCGGGCTCCACGGCGAGAGTCAAACGGTGTAGCCACGACACCAGCTATGCCCTCGTGCACAACTGGCGCACGGGACCTACGGCCCACGATCGAGGACCAAAGCCTCCCGACCTAGGCGGGCGAAGCCCCTAGCGTCAATCACGCCTACTGATCTGACGCCATGATCCGACCTGAAGGGACGACGATGTCCGACACACTCATTTCCCCGCCCCCCGACACCCGACCTACACGCTCACGAGCCGGACTCGGGCTCGCAGCCCTGACGGCGATCGTCGTCGGGTCGATGATCGGAAGCGGGATCTTCGCGCTGCCCTCGCAGATGGCAGCCAGCGCCGCTCCCGGCCCGCTGCTCATCGGCTGGGCAATCACCGGCGTCGGCATGTTGACGCTGGCGTTCGTCTTCCAGACCCTGGCAAGCCGCAAGCCGGAGGTCGACGGCGGCGTCTACGGTTATGCCCGAGCCGGTTTCGGCAACTACATCGGCTTCACGTCCGCCTTCGGCTACTGGGTGTCGGCCTGGGTCGGCAACGTGGCCTACCTCGTTCTGCTGTTCTCGACGCTGGGCTACTTCTTTCCCCAATTCGAGGGCGGCGCAACAGTTCCCGCCATCATCGGCGCATCGGTCGTGCTGTGGGTCGTGCACGCAATGACGCTTCGCGGCGTGCAGACCGCCGCGTTCGTCAACGTCGTGGTAACGGTCGCGAAGGTGGTCCCGATCCTGGTGTTCATCGCCATCGCCGCGGTCGGATTCAAGGCCGGGCTGTTCTCCGCCGACTTCTGGGGCAAGGCCACCCAGATCGACGGCGCTCCCCTCGGCGACACGATGACTCAGGTCAAGAACATGATGCTGGTCACCGTGTGGGTGTTCATCGGCATCGAGGGCGCCTCCGTCTACTCCCAGCGCGCCGCCAGGCGCAAGGACGTCGGCCGGGCCACCGTGCTCGGCTTCGCCGGTGTGTTGGCGCTGCTGCTCATGGTGAACCTGCTGTCGTACGGGTTGATGGCTCAGGCGAAGCTCGCCGGGGTGCCCGATCCTTCGATGGCCGGGGTGCTGGAGAACGAGGTGGGCAGCTGGGGCGCGGCCTTCATCTCGATCGGCCTGGTCGTCTCACTGCTCGGTGCCCTGATCGCCTGGGTGCTGCTGTGCGTCGAGATTCTGCGGCTGCCCGCACTCGAGCACGTCATGCCCAAGGCCCTGGCCAAGGAGAACGCCCACGGCGCACCGGCCAATGCGCTATGGATGACCAATCTGTGCGTCCAGGCCCTGCTGCTGTGGACACTGGCCAACGCGAGTACCTACACCAACCTTGTCTACCTGGCCACGTCCCTGATACTGCTTCCCTACCTGTGGTCGGCGGCATACCAGGTGCTGCTGGCGGTTCGCGGCGAGACCTACGAGGCCGGCTGTGGACGCGTCCGTGATCTCGTCATCGGTGTCGTCGCGCTGGGTTATGCGGTGTGGTTGGTCTACGCGGGCGGCTGGCAGTACCTGCTGGTGGCGGCGATGTTCTATCTCGCGGGCACCGCGCTGTACCTCTGGGCGCGTAGGGAAAGCCACTTGCCGGCGTTCACCAAGCCCGAACTGGTCGCCGTCGCGGTCGTAGCGCTGACGTCGGTACTGGCCGCCGTGCTGATCGCCACCGGAAACCTGTCCGTCCTGTGAGCGCCACCGAATCCCGGCTTGGCGTCTGGTCCGAGGCGGGCAAGCTGCGGCGCGTGATGGTCTGCGCGCCCGGCCTGGCCCACCAACGGCTCACCCCGGACAACTGCCACGAGCTGCTCTTCGACGACGTCATCTGGCTGCAGCAGGCCCGTCGTGATCACTTCGACTTCGTCGCCAAGATGGTCGACCGCGGCGTGGAGGTGCTCGAGCTTCAGGATCTGCTCGCCGACGTCGTGGCGAAACCCGACGGCAGGGACTGGCTGTTGGATCGCGAGGTGACCGACGATCTGGTCGGGCCGGGACTCACGCATGAGATCCGGGCCTGGCTGACCGGCTTGCCACCGGATCGGTTGGCGGAGTTCCTCATTGGCGGCGTCGCCTATCAGGACGTGTGCCAAGAGGTGGACAGCGGCTTCCTCGCGCTGTTCAACTCGTTGGATCCCGCGGGGTTCGTCATCCGACCGCTGCCCAACACGCAGTTCATGCGCGACAACTCCGCATGGATCTTCGGTGGTGTCACGCTGAACCCGATGTACTGGCCTGCGCGGCGCCAGGAGACCCTGCTTACCACCGCGGTCTACAAGTTCCACCCCGCCTTCGCCGACGAGAAGTACGACGTGTGGCTTGGCGACGTCGACGGAGCTCCCGCCGATCACGGGCTGGCCACTCTCGAGGGCGGCGACGTGATGCCGATCGGCAAGGGACTCGTCGTGATCGGCATGGGCGAGCGGTCTTCTCATCAGGCCATTACCCAGGTGGCGCGCAACCTGTTTGCCGCAGGGGCGGCTGACCGAGTGATCATCGCAAGGCTCCCGAAGACCCGTTCTGCCATGCACCTCGACACGGTGTTCACCTTCTGTGACCGCGACCTGGTGACGGCGTTCGCCCCTGTCGTCGACGGGATCGTGCCGATCAGCCTGCGGCCCGACGATGCTTCGCCATCCGGATTGGACGTCCGGCGCGAACCAAAGGGGCTGATCGAGACGATCGGCGAAGCGGTCGGCGTGGACTTTCGCGTCGTCACCACCGCAGGCGACGTCTACGGCATCCAGCGCGAGCAGTGGGATGACGGCAACAACGTGGTCGCCCTCGAACCCGGCGTCGTCATCGGCTACGACCGCAACACACTGACCAACACCGCGTTGCGCAAGGCGGGCGTCGAGGTCGTCACCATCGACGCCAGCGAGCTGGGCCGGGGCCGCGGTGGCGGCCGGTGCATGACATGCCCGATCCTGCGCGACCCGCTCTACACCTGAGTTTCTACCCGAAAGCGAGTCCGGCCATGGCGTTCAACAACCGAAACCGCAGTCTGCTCAGCCTCGTCCATCACACCGATCGTGACCTGCAGTACCTACTTCAACTA
>NZ_JBOGDD010001123.1:0-6256 GCF_050701675.1 Mycobacterium sp.
GTCCGAGCCGCAGCGCAAGGCCCTCGACCAACTGCTGGTACTCGGGACGCTGCTCGAAGGTCACGCCGACCACGTCATGGACGCCGTCGGTCCCAAGGTGGTGCCCTCGGTGGCGACCATCAGGCGCAGGTTCGACGAACGGCGGCAACGCAAACAGCCGCCGATTCAGCGGCTGCTCAGGACGCTGTTGGGACTCGACGCCAAGCTCAGTCAATACACCCGCGGCAAGGCGTTCGTCGACCACGTGGTGGGCAAGGTCGGCATGGACGCGTTCAACACCGTCTGGACGAGCGCGGAAACCCTGCCGCTGCCAACGGAAGTCGACAAGCCGCAGCGATGGATAGACAGGGTCCTGTAGCGGCGGTGCGCGCTGCGCTCGACGACTTCGCGCGCATCCACTGCGCCGCCGACGAACAGTGGTGCGTGGCGCTGTCGGGTGGAGCCGACTCGCTGGCCCTGACCGCAGTCGCCGCACGATCGCGGCCGACCACCGCGTTGATCGTCGACCATGGGTTGCAACCCGAGTCGGCCTCCGTGGCGCTCACCGCGCATGCTCAGGCCCTCGGGCTCGGTTGCGTCGATGCGCAGATCCTTCGCGTCGAGGTGGGCTCGTCCGGTGGGCCAGAGGCCGCCGCCCGCACCGCCCGCTACGCAGCGCTCGACGGCGCACGCGGCGGTGGGCCCGTGCTGGTCGCCCACACCTTGGACGATCAGGCCGAGACGGTCCTCCTCGGGCTCGGCCGCGGTTCGGGTGCGCGTTCGATCGCGGGTATGCACCCGAGTGATCCGCCGTGGTGCCGGCCACTTCTCGGCGTCCGCCGCAGCGTCACTCACGCCGCCTGCGAGGAGCTTGGCCTGGTGCCCTGGCGCGACCCGCACAACGTCGAGTCGAGGTTCACCCGCGTCCGGCTCCGCACCGAGGTGCTGCCGCTGTTGGAGGAGGTCCTCGGCGGCGGGGTGGCCGAGGCGCTGGCGCGGACCGCCACGGGGCTGCGCGAGGACGTCGACCTGCTGGACGCACTGGCGGTGGAGGCCTTGGCCACGGCGTCGTCCGACGGCGAGCTGAACGTCGCGCCGCTCGCCGGCCTACCGCCTGCGCTCCGCAGGCGCGTCATCCGTCGGTGGTTGCTCGACGGCGGTGCCAGCGGCCTGACCGACGGCCAGATCCGCGACGTGGATCGGCTCGTCGTCGACTGGCGCGGCAGGGGTGGCGTCGCAGTCGGGTCGCTGCTGCGCAACCAGCGGCTGTTCGCCGACCGGCGCGGTGGCGTGCTGATCCTGCGCACGGAAGCGGTTTCAGGCTGAGCGATTCACGGGCACGTGTTGGTCGCCGACGCACTGACGTGGCACGCTGTTGCCGTGCCCGAGCCATCTGCCGTGGACCCGTATCCCGGCGACATCGAGTCGGTGCTTCTCTCCGAGGCTGAGGTTCAGGCGCGCGTCGCCGAACTGGGTGCGGCCGTAGGGGAGCACTATCGCGAAGCGATCGGTGACGGCGGCGAGGATCTGCTGCTGGTGACCGTCCTCAAGGGCGCGGTCATGTTCGTCACCGATCTGGCCCGCGCGATCCCGTTGCCGACCCAGCTGGAGTTCATGGCGGTCAGTTCGTATGGCTCGTCGACGTCGTCGTCGGGCGTGGTGCGCATCCTCAAGGACCTCGACCGGGACATCAACGACCGCGACGTCCTCATCGTCGAGGACATCGTCGACTCGGGGCTCACGCTGTCCTGGCTGCTGCGCAACCTCGCGACGAGGCATCCTCGGTCATTGCGGGTGTGCACGCTGCTGCGCAAGCCCGACGCGGTGCGCGCCGATGTCGAGATCGCCTGGTGCGGTTTCGACATCCCGAACGAGTTCGTCGTCGGATACGGGCTTGACTACGCCGAGCGGTACCGCGACCTGCCCTACATCGGCACCTTGGACCCGAAGGTCTACGAGAATCCCTGAGGCACTGGCGTCAGCCCAGTTCCCAGACCACCGTCACCGAGAAGCCGACGGTCTGCTGGCCGGGTGACATCGGCACGGCCGTGGCCATGTCGTAGCGGGCTGGCGACGGCATCGGCGTTGGCGGCGGGGCCCCGCTACCGGTCGCCGAGATGGACAGGACCTTGCCGAGGTCGAGGCCGGACAGCTTCGCATACTGCTGGGCGCGGTCCTTCGCGTCGGCGAAGGCGCGGCCGCGGGCATCCTTGACCAGTTGTGAGTCGTCCTCGATCGAGTACGACACCGAGTTGATGCGGGTGGCGTCACCGCCGGTGGTGGTGATCACGCCGAGCACCTGTGGCCCGGTCTCGATCTTGCGGACCTTCACGTCGATCGAATTGCTCGACTGGTAGCCGACGATGGTGGTGTTGTCGGAGCCGCCGTACTGGGGCTGCAGCGTCACCGTCGTCGTGCTGATGTCCTTGCGGTCGATGCCCTGACCGGTGAGGGCATCGGTCAGGGCGTTGGCACGGCCGCTGGTCTGATTCGAGGCGCCGATGGCGTCGGGTGCGGTGGCCGCGATCGAGAGGCTGATGACGAGGGTATCCGGGGTGCCGTCGACCTTCCCCTCGCCGACGACGGTGACCTGGCGGGGCGCCGTGGTGCCGGGGACCGCGGCGGGCGCCGACTTGGCGTCGCACCCCACGACCCCGACGACGGCCAGCGTGGCCAATGCCAGCACCAGCAGTCGGGTCAACGTTCTCGAAGGCTTCGATGGCTTCTTCGGCATGCCAGTGACCCTACCGGCCGTTCAGGGAGTCACCAGGATCTTGCAGTGGCTGCCCGGATCCGACAGCTCGTCGAACGCCGACCCGACGTCGGGGAGACCGACCTCGCCGGTGATCATCGGCGCTACGTCGATCTCGCCGTCGGCGATCGAGCGCAGCGATGTCGCGAACTCGTCGAGCCCGTAACCGAAGACGAACTGGACGTTGATCTCCTTGGCGATGGCGAAGAACGGGTGCACGGTATCGGGCTGCATGGACACGCCCGCCACGACGAGACGGGTGCCGCGCGGAGCGCGGCGCAGCACGTCGTCGATGACACCGGGTGCCCCGACGGCCTCGAACACCACCGCCGGTGGGGGGCCGTCGAACGGCGACTCCTTGGCCGGGTCGAATGTGCGGTGTGCGCCGACGACCGTCGCGAGCTCCCGGCGTTTGGCCGAGAAGTCGGATGCCACAATGGTTTCGACACCCTTGACCTTGCACGCGGCGATGATCGCGATGCCGATCGGGCCGCAGCCGATCACCAGTGCAGTCTCGCCGGGGGTGACGTTCGACTTGTTGACCGCGTGCAGTCCGACGGCCATCGGCTCGGTCAGGGCGGCCTGCTTGACGTCGAGCCCGTTGGGGATGGGGAGCAGCAACGGCGCCGACAACACCATCCGCTCGGCGTAGGCGCCGAGCGTGGTGTTGCTGTACACGATCATCGTCGGCCCGGCCTGCGACAGAAGTACCGGCACCGACGTGACGAGCGTTCCCGGCGCAGGCGCATCCGTGTCGGGGCCCGCCTCGAGAACCTCGGCGCTGAACTCGTGCCCCATGAAGACGTCCGCGGACAGATCCAGCTCGTCGCCGGGGTCGGGCATCCCCTTCATCTGCTTGCCTGCGGCGAGCACGTCGTCGCCGTGTCTGGCGAAGTGCAGATCCGAACCGCAGATGCCGCACGCCTTCACCGCGACCAGCACCTGCCCGGGGCCGGGTGCGGGTTCCGGCAGGTCGTCGCGGTAGACCATCCGGCCTCCGCGCAGCACCGATCCCCGCATCAGGCCCGCTCCTGCTTCGCCTCGTCGACGTGTTCGGTGATCGCGTTGACGATCGCCTGACCGGCCCGCCCGAAGAGCTGATCTCGGATGCCTCTGGCCCATTCGTGTGAGGCCTGCGGCGCGGTCAACTGAGCCTTGAAGTGCGGCACGACCTCTCGCGCGAACAGCTCGTACGAGTGGAAGGTGGCCGCGGGTGGCGCCCAGTCGTGCCCCAGCATCAGGAACGTGCCGAAGCCGCCGGAGCGGTCGAGCAGGTCCTGGATGTAGACGATCGCGTCGGCGGGGGTACCGATACAGCAGTTACCCTGGGCGGCATAATCTTCCACGAACTTCCGAGGTGACTGCGTGTCCTCGACGGTGTTGTTCAGTGGCACGAAGCCCGCGGCGCCGAAGTAGTTCGCGAAGTCCTGCAGCCCGTAGGTGCAGTCCTCGATCGCCTGCTCGCGGGTGTCGGCGAGGTGGACGATCCCCAACACCCGCCAGTCCTTGCGGTCCGGTGTCTCACGTCCCGACTTGGCGGCCTGATCGCCGACGATGCCCCACGTCGTCTCCAGGGCGGCGACGCCGCCGGGAACCGACATCGACAGCGAAAGCAGTGACGTGCCGAGCTGACCCGCCAGCCTCGGCCCCGATGGCGACACCATTGCCGCGCAGGCGATCTCGGGGTACGGCCACGTGTAGGGCCGGATGTGCAGAGCGGCATCGCGAAGGGTGAACCAGTCCGTGGAGCGGCTGATCCGTTCGTCGGGCGCGGCGCGGAAGAGGGCGAGGATCGCCTCGAGTGACTCCTGCATCATCGGTCGCTGGTCGACGGGGTCGATGCCCATCATGTACGCGTCCGACGGCAACGCGCCGGGCCCCGTCCCGAAGATCACCCGGCCGCGGGTGAGGTGATCGAGCAGCACCCACCGGTCCGCCACCATCAGCGGGTGGTGGTACGGCAGCGACACGACACCGGTGCCGAGCCTGATGTGCTTGGTGCGCTCGGCGGCCGCGGCGATGAAGACCTCCGGGCAGGCGATCAGCTCGTACCCGCCCGAGTGGTGTTCGCCGAACCAGACCTCGTCGAACCCGAGCCGGTCCAGGGCGACGGTCCGCTCCAGATCGTATTCCAGTGCCGCGGTTGGGGATTGGCCGACGGGGTGAAACGGTGTGATGAAGACGCCGAAGTCGAGCGGCTTCGCCTGCGTCGCGCTCACTTGAGCTCCAGGCCGTCGATGAACTCCACCAGTGCGGTATTGACCTCGGCGGGTCGCTCCTGCTGCAACCAGTGCCCTGCGCCTTCGATCAGCACTTCGCGGTACGGCCCCGACACGACGTCGCGCACCCGGTCGCGCGGGGTCATCGCCAACGCCGGGTCCGCGGTGCCGCCGATGAACAGCGTCGGCACGTCGATCGTCGGCGACGGCGTGGTCTCGGTCAGCTCCCAGTTCCTGTCGAAGTTGCGGTACCAGTTCAGCGGTCCGGTGAAACCCGTCCTGGTGAATTCCTCGACGTAGTGGTCGAGCTCGCCCTTGGTGATCCAGTCCGGCAGTGCGTCGGGTTCCGGAAGCCGGTCGATGAAGCCCTCCGGGCCTGGCGTCATCATCGTCAGGAAGATGTTCTCGTCGCCACCTTGCAGGCCGCCGCCGACCATCCTCCGCATGGTGCGGGCCGGGTCACCGCCGAGTTCGGCGTCGGCGGGTCCCGGTTCCTGGAAGTAGAGGATGTAGAAGAAGTTCTCCCCGAACGCGCTGCGCCACGCCTCCGTCGGGCGCACCAGCGAGCGCGGCACAGGAGGGACGCTCATCGCCACGCACGCGGACACCCGGTCGGGATGCAGCAGCGGAAAATTGGTGGCGACCACCGATCCCCAGTCGTGTCCAACGAGGACGGCCTTCTCGGCGCCGACGTCGTCGAGCAGCCCGGCGATGTCGCCGGTGAGCTGCACGATGTCGTAGTCCTCGATCGCGGGCGGCCGCGACGATCCGCCGTAGCCGCGCTGATCGGGGGCCAGTACGTGGTAGCCGGCCGCGGCGATGGCCGGGATCTGGTGACGCCATGAATAGGCCAGTTCGGGAAAGCCGTGGGCGAGGACCACCACCGGCGCGTCGCGCTCGCCCGCCTCGGTCAACCTCAACGTCACCCCGTTGGTGTTCACGAACCGCACTGTGCTCACCGTCTCAGCCAAGCACAGGCCGGCGGTCCGGCGTCGAGTTCCGTCCGTTCGCCCTCGGCACGCCTGCCGGGAACTGCCGGTCGTTGGTCTAGCGGTAACCTGGACGAACCCGAAAACCAGCCCGCCTGCTGGACTGGCACCGACGACGAATATTTCAACCTCTACCGCGTCGCCTCGCGCCTCCTCAAAGAACGCTTCCCCTCCTTGAAAATTGGCGGCCCCGCCATCGGCGGCACGGGTCAGGTGAAAAATGGCAAATTCGAACCCTCCGGCTTCCTCACGCGCTTCCTCCAGCTCTGCCAGCAGGAACACCTGCCGTTGGATTTCTTCTCCTGGCATTGCTACAC
>NZ_JBOGDD010001124.1:0-3281 GCF_050701675.1 Mycobacterium sp.
TGCGGATTCTGACCGGCATCGAGGTCGACATCCTCGACGACGGGAGCCTCGATCAGGACGACGAACTACTCGAGCGCCTCGACATCGTGGTCGCCAGCGTGCACTCCAAACTTGCGATGGACTCCGCGGCCATGACGCGCCGCATGGTGCAGGCGGTCTCCGGCGGGCAGGCCGACGTGCTCGGCCACTGCACCGGCCGGCTCGTCGAGGGCAACAGGGGCACCCGGGCGGAGTCCAAGTTCGACGCCGAGAAGGTGTTCACCGCGTGCCGCGATCACGGCACCGCGGTGGAGATCAACTCTCGGCCCGAGCGGCGTGATCCGCCGACGCGCCTGCTCACGATGGCGCTGGAGATCGGGTGTGACTTCTCCATCGACACCGACGCTCACGCGCCGGGACAGTTGGACTTCCTCGGCTACGGCGCGCAGCGCGCGCTCGACAACGGCGTGCCCAGGGAGCGGATCGTCAACACCTGGCCGGTGGAGAAGCTCTTGGCGTGGACGAAGGTCTGATATCGCCGGCGATATCGACTTTGACCGGCACCATCGGACTAGCCCGGTACGGTGGGCATCTCCAATCCGGGGTCACGGCCGAGCAGGACGCCCCGCATCACCGAGGCATTGCCGAAGCGTTGCCGCACCTCGTCGACCGCCGAGTCCAGGGCCAGCAGGTCGTGTTCCGGACCGAACGGCAGCTCCAATTGCTGAGCACCGTCACGATCGATATTGGACACCGCGAAGCCCACCAGCGTGAGACCGCGTTCGGCGATGAGTGGGGCTGCCGCGGACACCAGAGCTCTTGCGGCAGAGAGGATGACATCGGTCGAAGCGGTGGCGCGTGGCAGGGTATGCGACCGCGTGACCCGGCCGAAGTCGTCGAATCGCAGCCGCAGCACTACTGTGCGCCCGGTTCGGTCGGACTTGCGCATCCGGCGGGTGATGCGATCGACGAGGTTCACCACCACCGCGTCTATCTCGCTGTGCGGCATGGTGTTTCCGGCGCGGCCCAACGCCCGTTGCGCTCCCACCGACCGGCGTCGGACGCCGGTGACGACGTGGCGTCGGTCGATGTTGTGCGACAACGCGAACAACTGGTGGCCCATGCCGCCACCGACGATCGAGCCGAGCATGGTCTCGCTCAACTCGGCGACGTCGGCGACGGTGCGAATGCCGTGGGCGTGCAGTTTCTCCGCCGTCTTGGCGCCGACGCCCCACAGTCGGCGGACGGGCAGCGGATGCAGGAACTCCAACTCGCGATCGGGCGGGACCAGGAGCAGTCCGTCGGGCTTGGCCTCCTGGCTGGCCACCTTGGCGAGGAACTTGGTGCGGGCGATGCCGACGGTGATCGGCAGGCCGGCGCGCTCGGCGACCTGTTCGCGTAGCCGGGCACCGATCTGCACCGGAGTGCCCGAGACGCGGCCCAGTCCGCCGACGTCGAGGAAGGCCTCGTCGACCGACAGTGGCTCGACTAGGGGACTGGTGTCACCGAACACCTCGAACACGGCGGCACTGGCGTCGGAGTACGCCGACATCCTGGGCGGCACGACGATCGCGTGTGGGCACAACTGCCTGGCTTGGCGGCCGCCCATCGCGGTGCGCACTCCGTAGGCCTTGGCCTCGTAACTGGCCGCGAGCACCACGCCGCCGCCGACGATCACCGGGCGGCCGCGCAGCGACGGATCATCGCGCTGCTCGACCGAGGCGTAGAACGAGTCGAGATCGGCGTGAAGGATCGTCGCCTCGCCTGACTGCCGCACCGACACGAACATATGTTCGCATGGCGGGCCGACGGGCCGTCGGTAGAACCGGCAGCGAGAGTGAATATGGCGACGGACAACGCGGGCAGACTCAAGTGATCGCTGCAACACCTGACATTTGTGAGGTGCTGCGTGATTCAGTCCAAGTTGACGTTCCGGAAGCCTGGTGGGCAACCGTTACCGGAGTCCGTGCGTGAGAAGTTCTTCACGGCTCTGAGGTCGGGGTTGTCGCCGACCGCGGCGGCCACGGTGGCTGGGGTATCGCATACCGCGGGCCTCAAGTGGGCCAAGGCGGCTGGTCACCGGACCAACAAGAGCCATTACGGCATCCGATATGGGCGAGCGGTCCGGGACGCGTTCTGGGCGGGCATGTGGTCAGGTTCCTCGATGGTCGAGGCCGCGGTGCTCGCGGGCGTGTCGGCGCATACCGCGGGGCGCTGGGTTGAGCAGGCTGGCTATGTGCCGAGAACCCCTGCTCCCAGCGACCTCGAGGCCGACGCGGCACTGCCAGGTCTGACGATGTCCTTCGTCGAACGCTGCCGGTTGGAAGACCTGCTAGAGACCGCGTGCTCACCGGCGCGCGCAGCGGTGCTGATCGGGCGTCATCGCGACACGATCAGGCGGGAGATGGTGCGTGGAAAGACCAGTTCGGGGTACCGCGCCCGGGTCGGACAAGACGTGACCGACGCCAACGCCCGGCGTCCCAAGGTCTGTCGGCTCGAGCAGCAACCTGCCCTGCTGGCCGAAGTTCTGAAAGGCTTGAAGCTGCGGCACAGCCCTGAACAGATCGCGGGCCGGCTGCGTGAGGATTTCCCCGACGATCCGGAGATGCGGGTGTCACCCGAAACGATCTATCAAGCCATCTACGTCCAACCCCGCGGCGAGCTCGCCAAAGACGTCAAGTCCGCGCTACGTACCGGTCGGATCAAACGAAAACCACACGGCCGCAAGGAAACTGATACCCGCGGCAAGATCAAGAACATGGTCAACATCAGTCAGCGGCCCGCCGAAGCCGACGACCGGGCCATCCCCGGACACTGGGAAGGTGACCTCATCATCGGCGCCAACAGCGCCTCGGCGATCGCCACCCTCGTGGAGCGCACCACCGGCTTCGTCCTGCTGCTGCACCTGATCGGAGATCACACCGCCACCACCGTCGCCGCGGCGATGACCACCAAAATGCCCCAGCTCCCCGAGATCCTGTGGCGCTCTCTGACCTGGGACCAGGGCAGCGAGATGGCGCTGCACACCGCGATCACCGAAGCGACCGGCCTGCCGATCTACTTCTGCGACCCACACAGCCCCTGGCAGCGCGGCACCAACGAAAACACCAACGGACTGCTACGCCAATACTTCCCCAAAGGCACCGACCTGTCGTTCCACGGCCCCGGCATCCTCGACAACGTCGCCGCCGAACTCAACGCCCGACCCCGCAAACGCCACAACTGGCGCACCCCAGCCGAAGAACTCCACCGACTACTGTCAGACCCGTCCACATTTGTTGCAGCGACCGCCTGAATCCAAG
>NZ_JBOGDD010001125.1:0-2368 GCF_050701675.1 Mycobacterium sp.
GCACTGCACCGTCGACGACGTCCTATGGACACAACTGCGGAACCGTCACAGCGACGAGGCGATCCTGGAATTGCTCATGCTGGCCGGCACCTACCGAATGATCAGCTACCTCGCCAACGGCCTGCAACTGCCGCTGGAGCCCGGCGCGCGCCGATTCCCGCAGCGCGGCGGACCAGATGCGACATGCCACTCGGTATCACCGGCCAGCACTGCAGAGCAGGCCCCCGTCCTACCGTGACGGGTGGCGATGTACTTCCGAGTTCTCCGAGTCGCCGCTGCTGTGGTGCTCCCACCGTCGGGGGGTGAGGGAGAACAGTCGAAACTGACGATCAGGGGACAGATTCCGGGCAACCTGGTAATTCGGCCAATGCGCTATCACGTGCGCCCACGCTGCGGCGCGTTCGGACCCGTTGAGCAGTTCCACCTCGACGGTGAAGGACGCATCGCGTGAACGCACTGTGATCTGTTCGGCGGCCATGAGATTGGTTGACCAGTCGGGGTGCTGTGCGCGACCCCAGTTGGATCCGACCAGCAACATGGTGTCACCCCTGGGGATGTATTGCACGGTAGTGGTCCGAACCACCCCGGTCTTCCGGCCCGCGACGGCAATCCGTGCACGGGGGAGCACGGCGAGGTCAAGCGCGCCGAGTCGACCGTGGCTCAGCCATCTCGCGGGCGCCGACACGTTCTTGCGGCTGGCCGAGACCGCCGACGTGGTGATCGACTCCGTCCGGCCCGGAGTACTGGAACGTCTCGGCGTGGGGTGGGACGCGCCTGCGGGCGCGCAACTCTGGGCTGGTGCTGGGAGCGGTCCGCGGTGCTGAACATCTCTCGGCCCTCGGTGCACCAGTAATGCAACAGCTCGGGTACCCAGGGAAACTCGCGAACGGTCAGCACAGTCCGCCGCCCCGGTCCGGACCCGTCGTGCCCATGGGCCACCGCACGGTCATCGCTGCGTAGTCCTGGTAACTCGGCACGTGCGGATTGGGCCCGAAGTCGGTCAGGTCCAGCATGACCAGTTCCTGGCGCCGAAGCCCGTACCTCTGCTCATCGTCACCGTCGCCAGGCGGTGGAATCCAGGGCATGTGCGGGCACCTCGTCGCCCGAACTGCTCTCAAACGAAGCGGCGCAAGCCGCGCACGCCGAGGTCACCGGCTCAGCAAACCGTGACGGCGGCGAAAAGTCAGGGTTCTGCGATAGGTCAGCGCTGTCAGCCCACTTTCGTGCGCGCCGGCTCGCTGAGAGTCGCGGCTCTCCCTACAGACCCCGCCGATCCCGCCCGAATACGACGGAATCGAAAATGCGGCTTTACCGGTAAAGTACGCCGTCTTCATCTGATGAACCATGGGTGTTCTGAGCGGCCCCCTTCACCCGCCGTGTTGGGTCGATTTGGCCGAAGCGCTTCGACGCAAGCTTCGAACTCGTCTCGGAGCGTGCCGTCTGCCTCAGCTGGTGCCGTCCTGCACCGGATAGTCGATGACGACCACACCGCCGGTGGCGTAGTTGACGACATCGGCGGCCAGCCGCTGGCCTTGCGGCGATGCCCGCGCCGCAGCCAAGGCGGCGGCGTCAGCGAAGTCGGCTTCGAAGACCGCGAAATACGGCGCTACTCCCTTGGTCGCCGCCACGTCGAAGCTGTAGCGCCACGCAAGCAGGCCGGGCCAATTCATGACCAGCGGAAGGTGGTTGTTCACGTAGTAGTCGCGGAAGTGGTCAGGGTCGGCGGGCTCGGGATATAGGACCAGTGTCTTATGCATGACTGTCTCCTGCATCTACCGCGGTCGGTTGAATCTTCATATGCGCAGGTTAGGGGTTGATGTGTGGTCGAGGGAAAGACCGTAACGCGATAGACTCAGAACGTATCGTTATCAATCGGCAGGGAGGGCATGTGGCGCCGGACACGGTGAGCCTGCGGTACTTTCTGGTGCTGGCGCAGGAGTTGAACTTCACCCGCGCGGCCGCACGGATCGGTATCGCGCAGCCCGCACTAAGTGCGCGGATGCGCCGACTGGAGGCGGAACTCGGTACGAGCCTGCTGGTTCGCAACACGCGCAGCGTCGTATTGACCACGGCCGGTGCGGCTTTGGCGGAGTCCGCGCCGCCCGCGCTGGCGGCGCTGGACCGGGCATGGGACACCGCCCGGAGCGCTGGGGCTGGTGAACTGGGCACGCTCCGCATCGGATACAGCCTCAGCGCCGGGGCCGAGACGGTACCGGCCCTGGTGGACAGGCTCATTCGCAGCAGCCCGGGTCTCGAGGTCGGCGCGGTCCCGATGGCGACACCGGAGATCTCCCCCGCGGTCGCCGACGGCCGCATCGATGCGGGGATCACCCGCGGTGAACAGCCGGGTCGTGGCGTGCGCCGGTTC
>NZ_JBOGDD010001126.1:0-4573 GCF_050701675.1 Mycobacterium sp.
GTGATCATGATGTTGGCGGGTTTCACGTCGCGGTGAATGATGCCGTGCTGATGACTGAAGTTCAGCGCCTGGCAGGCGTCGGCGATGATCTCGATGGCGCGGCGCGGCTCGATGGGACCCTCATTGCGCACGATGTCGCGAAGCGTGATGCCGTCGACGTACTCCATGACGATGTAGGGCACTGGACCGGTGGCGGTCTGAGCTTCTCCGGTGTCGAAGACCGCGACGATCGCCGGGTGGTTCAACGCGGCGGCGTTCTGCGCCTCCCGGCGGAACCGCAGATGGAAGCTCGGGTCGCGCGCCCGGTCGGCGCGCAGCACTTTCACCGCGACGTCGCGGTGAAGTCGAACGTCACGCGCGAGGTGGACTTCGGCCATCCCGCCGACTCCGATGATCTCTCCGAGTTCGTAGCGGTCTGAGAGAAGCTGAGGCGTGGTCATGGCTGTTCGCAGGGCGAGCGCCCCGTCACCTGTGCCGTCCACATGCCAAAATCCTAGGTGCAGACGCGACCGGCACACCCATGCGGTGGCCAGACCCAGCGGGGGGGACCATCGATCACCTGCTCATTTGCCGCCGTCGAGCGGCCGCGCATTCCTTCGGTGGCGCGGCGGCGGTGTGGCTGATCCGCGACCTGGCGGCTGCGATGGTGGCCGGCGCTGCCTTCTCGGTCCTTCGTTTTCGAACGGTGCCAGGATGAGGTCGTCGACCATGCGGCGGTGAGTGTCGTCCACCAGGTCGGGATCATTGCTGGTGAAGAACTGGATGACCAGGCCCTGGATCGCCGCGAGTGCCAGCCGTGCGCGGGTCTCGGCGACCGCTGGCGGCATCCCGATGGCCTCCATCCTCGACTGTGCATTTCGGGTCAACTGCGCGAGCGTGTCCGCGGTGTAGCGCGCGTAGGGGCTGTTTTGGCCGCAGGCGGCCCCGAACACCTGCTCGAGGATGCGGAGCCGGGACCGTTGGCTTCCGCGGGTGATCTCCTGCCAATCGTCCAGACACCATTGACGCAGCTCCTCGGCGGTGGCGTACAGCTCGGGCTCGGGCACGTTTTGTTCTTGCAGGCCATTCATGACGGCCAGGATCAGCTGCTCCTTGCTGCCGAAGTAGTAGACGAGCATTCGTGCGCTCGTGCCCATCTCCGTCGCCAGCGAACGCAATGAGGTGTCGATGACTCCCGTTCGAGCGAGCACCTGGGTCGCCTGTTCGACCAGCTGCTCGCGCTTGGCGTAGTCGAAGGGGCGGCCCACGCACTTGACTGTAACAGTTGCTTCATATACGTGTTATTCGGTGGGCCCCAAACCGATTCGACCGTCCGCGCAGCTGTGACGCTGACCGAACTTCCCCCGAGGGGGATCGCCGATGCTGGTACCGGTGGTCGAAACCTGCGGCTGGTGCGGTGGGTGGCCACCATTGCGGGGCTGGTCGGCTTCGTGTTGTCCGCGCTGACGCCCGTGCTGCCGGTAGTGCAAACGACCGCGACCCTGAGCTGGCCGCAGAATGCGCAACTGGGCAACGTCACGGCGCCGTTGATCGCCCTGACACCGGTGTCTCTGACGGCCACGGTTCCGTGCGCGGTGATTCGGTCGATGCCTCCATCGGGCGGGACTGTCATCGGTACTGCCCCCGCCGACGGCAAGGAGGCGACGCTCAACGGCCTGTTCGTGACCGTTGGCAGCGAGCGCGTCGACGTGATCGTGCGCAATGTGGTGGTCGCCAGCGTGGCCCGAGACAGGGTGATCGATCGTGGGTGTCAGCGCATCGAGATCTCCTCGTCGAAGGACGGCACCTTTGCAACCTTCGTCGGATTGACGGCACCCGACGGCGCCGAGCAACGCACGGGGTACACCGATCCGAATCTGCGGCCTCAGATCGTCGGGGTGTTCACCGACCTGACGGGTCCGGCGCCGCCGGGGCTCTCACTCGTGGCGAACATCGATACCCGTTTCACCACATCGCCCACACCGTTGAAGGTCGCGGCGATACTCGGTGGGATTGGCGCCACAGTCATTGCGCTGCTGGCGTTGTGGCGGCTGGACCGACTCGATGGTCGGCGCGCGAAGCGGCTGATCCCGACACGGTGGCGGCGGTTCACCATCGTCGACGCGGCAGTGATCGCGCTGTCGGTGGTCTGGTACTTCATCGGAGCAGGATCGTCCGACGACGGCTATCAGATGCAGATGGCGCGGGTCGCCGACCATGCCGGCTACATGTCGAACTACTTTCGCTGGTTTGGCAGCCCCGAAGATCCGTTTGGCTGGTACTACAACCTGCTGGCCCTGATGACTCACGTCAGTGACATCAGCCTGTGGATCCGGTTGCCCGACTTGATCTGCGTTCTGCTGTGCTGGGTCCTGTTGTCCAGGGAAGTGCTTCCTCGGCTCGGCCCGGCGGTGGCCAATGACAAGGCTGCACTTTGGGCGGCTGCGTTGGTGTTGAGTGCAGCGTGGATGCCGTTCAACAACGGGCTGCGACCCGAAGGCCAGATCGCCGCTGGCGCCCTGATCACCTACGTGCTGATCGAACGCGCGATCATCAGCCGCCGCATCCTTCCGGTCGCGTTGGCCATCGTCACCGCGGCGTTCACACTCGGAATCCAACCCACCGGGTTGATCGCCGTTGCCGCTCTGTTGGCCGGCGGTCGTCCGATCTTGCGGATCGTCGTGGCACGGCGTCGTCAGATGGGCACGTGGCCCCTGATCGCACCACTGCTCGCGGTGGGCTTCGTCGTGCTGACGGTCATCTTCGCCGACCAAACCGTCGCTTCCGTCCTGGAGGCCACCAGGGTGCGCACCGCGATCGGGCCCAGCCAGGCGTGGTACACCGAGAACCTGCGCTACTTCTACCTGATCCTGCCCACGACGGACGGGTCGCTGTCTCGGCGCTTCGGGATCCTGATCACCATCGCCTGCCTGCTGCCATCGATCTTCTTGCTGTTGCGCCGAAAGCGGGTCCCTGGTGTCGCCATCGGACCAGTCTGGCGACTCATGGGGGTCATCTTCGGCACCATCTTCTTCCTCACCTTCACTCCCACCAAGTGGGTTCATCACTTCGGCCTGTTCGCGGCCGTTGGCGCGGCCATGGCGGCCTTGGCAACCGTCCTCATGGGGCCGACCGTCCTACGCTCGCTCCGCAACCGCATGGCGTTCGTGTCGCTCGTATTATTCGTCGTGGCACTGTGTTTCGCGTCCACCAACGGGTGGTGGTACGTATCCAGCTACGGCGTGATCTCCAATGACGCGACGCCACGGCTCGGGCCGATCCCACTGGGCGGCCTGTTATTCGCGCTGTCCTTGATCGCTGCGATCCATGCCGGCTGGCTGCACGTCACGCCGCCACGGAGTCGCGAGCCTAGTCTCGTCCGGGCGATGACGGTCGCACCGGTACCGCTCGCGGCGGGGTTCATGGTGATGGTGTTCACCGCTTCGCTCTCGATCGGCGTGATCCGGCAATTCCCGACCTACTCCAACGGGTGGGCCAACCTGCGCGAGTTGACCGGTGGGTGTGGGCTGGCCGACGACGTGCTGGTCGAACCGGACGCCAACGCCGGCTTCCTCACCCCGATCCCCGGCCGCTACGGCGCCCTTGGCCCGCTCGGCGGTGACGACCCAATCGGGTTCACTCCGAACGGGGCGCCGATTCACACACTGGCCGAGGCGGTTTGGAAGAGCGAAACGCAGCCTGGCACGGACTATGACTGGGTGGCGCCCACGGCGTTGGACACGCCGGGCATCAACGGCTCCAGCGTTCCCCTGCCGTATGGTCTTGACCCGAAACGAGTCCCCGTTGCAGGCAGCTTCACCGCCGGGCCTCAGCAACCGAGCACACTCACCTCGGCGTGGTACCGCCTACCAGCCGCCGATGCCGCGCACCCACTCGTCGTCGTCACTGCGGCAGGCACCATCACCGGGGACAGCGTTCTGAATGGCCGAACCGAAGCCCAAACGGTAGCAATCGAATACGGGAAGGGCGGAGCCGGCGGGGTTCCTCGACCAGACGGCAGACTGAGCCCATACGACATTGGGCCTCAGCCCGCCTGGCGATCCCTGCGGTTCCCACGTGCGGACATTCCCGCCGACGATGATTACATCCGCATCGTGGCCGAGGATGGGTCGTTGGACCTCGGCGGTTGGGTCGCCGTCACGCCGCCTCGGATTCCCGAACTACGGTCCCTGCAGGACTATCTCGGGTCTACCCAGCCGATCCTGCTGGACTGGATGGTTGGTCTCGTCTTTCCGTGCCAACACCCGATGCTGCACGCCGATGGTGTCACCGAAGTGCCGAACTATCGGATCTCGCCGGACTATCCAGCCAAGCTGCAGAATCCCGACACGTGGCAAGAAGGTCGCAATGGTGGCCTACTCGGCATCTCCGACCTGCTTTTGCGAGCCCATGTGATGGCGACCTATCTATCGCATGACTGGGGACGAGACTGGGGGTCGCTACGCAAACTCGACACCGTCGAGGACGGGAAGCCTGCACGCATCGACCTCGACACCACGTTCAGAACCGGCTGGTGGAATCCCGGCCCGATCCGCATTGCGCCTTAGCCGTCGAGACGCGCGGTCGGGTACGG
>NZ_JBOGDD010001127.1:0-5224 GCF_050701675.1 Mycobacterium sp.
CCTCCAAGACGTCGGTGAGCTCGGTTGCCAGCGTGGGCGTCACCGCGCGGATGGCCTCGATCAGATGAGACAGGAACCAGACCACGTTGTTGTCGTCGTGGTCGACGGTCAACCAGGCCACCGCGACGCCTTCGGCGGTCAGCAGCTTCGCCCATTGCGCGGCAAGCGTGCTCTTCCCGAAGCCGGTTGGGCCGTGGATCACCGTGAGCTTCTTGTCCTGTTCTCGTAGGACGTCGATCAGCCGCGCGCGGTCGACCAACGCCTTCGTTGACACCGGTTGTTGGAACCGGGTTGCCGGTGTCGGGGGTGTCACCATCCGCGCTGGGTAACTACCGGATGGCGTGCCCGGCGACCGCGTGGGGTTGTACCGGATCGTCGGCGCACTTATGGGCACGGGCATGTCGTCGACCGGCAAGCCATGCCGCCGTTGCACGTCGCGCAACTGCTCCCCGAAGGCCTCCGCGGTCGCCGGCCGGTCCTCGAGATCGCGCGACATCGCCTGCTCGATCACTGCGCACACATCGGTCGGCAGGCCGGAGTCCCGCAGGGTCGGCATCGGGTGCTTGGTGATCCGGAGAAACTGGGCGACCATCTGCTCGCCCTTGCGACGCTCGAACACCGCGTGACCGGTGCCGGTGCAGAACAATGTCGACGCCAGGCTGTAGACATCAGAGCTCACGTCCGGTGATTGGCCGAGCAGCACCTCCGGGGCCGTATACGCCGGCGAACCCATGACCGCGCCTTCCGCGGTCTCGAACCCGCCGATGATGCGGGCAATCCCGAAGTCCGTCAGCTGCGGTTCGCCGTACTCGGTGAGCAGGATGTTGGCCGGCTTGACGTCGCGATGGAGGGTCTTCCGTCGGTGCGCGGTTTCCAACGCGCCGGCGACCTTGACGCCGATGTGCAGTGCGTCGGCCCACCCGACCGGTCCGTTGTCATGAATCTTGGTCTCCAACGAACCGTGCGGGTGGTACTGCATCACGATGTATGGCCGGCCGGTGGCGGTCATCCCGACCTGGAAGATGGTGACGATGTGCGGATGCCCGGACAGTTTGCCCATTGCGACCTGCTCGCGCACGAACCGCTCCAGGTTGTCGGGCTCGAGGTACGCGGTCAGCACTTTCACCGCGACGGTGCGATCGAGCTCGCGCTGGTTGCAGCGATACACCACGCCGAACCCGCCTCGGCCGATCTCCTCGGGATCCTCGAAACCGGCAGCCACCAACTCCGCCGGGACCCCGGCGTGCTCATCGCCCTGCGTCGGCAGGGGGTCGCTGCTGGCCATCGCTCGCCTCGAACCGCACCGGCGCCATGGCAGCACCATGGCTACCCAACCCGAGCATAAGCTGAACGGTCATCCGCCGATGGCCGATGACCAATCGAGTGCCGAGCGGATCGAAATCATTCCGGCCCAGGATCGGAGCTCAGCATCGTGGACCCGCCGGGAACGGATCTGGGAACAAGACGTGGCGGCTATGAATTCGTCGTAGGCCGACGCTATTCCCCGAGAAGACGTCCGTCGACGAGGCAGCTCCGTCCAGCCGACCTCGTGTGAACGCCGGCGCAGTGTTCGGCCACGCAGTCGAGTAGGTCAACGTCACCGAGGGGCAAGGCGGCCAAGATGGTTCGAGGTGTGCACATGATGTCGAGGTCGAACACCGCGTCGATGAGGCGGCGACGCAGACGGGACGAGGGGTGCCCCGGCGCGATGTCGATGCTGAGCTCGACGCTGGAACGCGAGGGCCGGATGTCGGCATACGCGACGTGGTGCGGACCGGCGTCGATGCTGATGTGGTAAGCGCCTTGGTCGGCGGCGACGTGAGTCGACAGTGCGCTCTGGTCGAAATCCGTCAGGGATGCGTTCATCGCTTCTCCCGGTCTGCATCATTGATATGGAGCCTCGGCGGCGCCGACACTGATCGGTGTCCTGTGAGTCGGTCCTCGACTGCGGAGGTCTATGGATACGGTCTCACCATTCGTGGGCGGGGGGAAGTCCCGACTCAATCGAAGATCATGGCGCTGGAATCGCGCGAGACCACTGTTGGTGCTCGGCCTCGGCCCGCTCGGCTCGATGGCGTGCCGGGTCGCGAATCGCCCCAAATATCAGGGTCTTCGGCGTGTACAGGGTCTTCGGCGTGGACCTGGTCGACGAGAGGCTGAAGCGACGCGGCAGACCGGTACTCATCTGACGGCTTCGGGCGCACAATTGAGGTGTCCGTCTGAAAACCCGAGGAGCCGCGATGAGCGAGCAACGGTACGACTTCTTCGGTGAGATCTTCCAGCGGTACTTCAGGCCCGCGATCGGCGCATATCCGCAAATGGGTGGAGCACTCGTCGAGAGGTTACTTTCACTCACCGACGACGTCCCTGATCGATTGGCCGAGACTCGGCGCGCCGCGATGGCATGGGGCAAAGTCGAGAACGCCAGAATCACTTCGGAACTCTTCGTGATCACCCAACATGGACTGATTTATGCCGCTGGGTTGAGCGAGTCGCACCGGGCGCTGTATTACCTGGCCACGCCAACCGGGTTGTTCGATCCGTTCGTCGATCAGGTCGAGACCGCCGAGTTGCGTGACGGCGAGGTGGTCGTGGTGGACAGCCGGTTCGGCCGTGACCTCGGAACGGCTCGTCCGATGGACGCAGCACTGCGGCGGATACTCGATGAGCACCTGGCGCTGCGGGTGGATCTGCCCGCGTAGCGATTTCTTCACCGCGGCCTTCTTGGCCGGCGCCAAGGTTCACCCCCGGGGGATTTTCGGGCTCTCGGCACCGGGTCGGCAAGCGGGCCGGTTCTCTTCCGCGTCTGTCAGTTCCGGTCGAAAACTGAGCAGGTAGTTCCGGAACGGGTTGCGCAGAATTCAACCGGAGCTGACATTTTGAATGCCGTGTCCTTGGCTTTGGTGGTCATCGAGGGGGCCTAGCCAGTCCGCACGATCTGGCTCAGACTGAAACTGCGACATCCCAAGCCCGAATGGAGAAGCGCGTCACGGTGGTGAGCAATAGCCAGCCCAAGGAGAGCCGACGATGAATGCCTTAGAGCTACCAAGCAGTGGAACAGCAGATTTCGACGAAGGGAATGTGTATTTCATCGGTAACGCCACCACATTGATCCGTTTCGGCGGACTGACGATTCTGACGGATCCCGCCTTCCTCCACAAAGGCGAGCACGTCAATCTGGGTCATGGCATCTGGGCTCGGCGCGAGGTCGAACCCGCTTGCCAGATTGCTGACCTGCCACCGATCGATCTGATCATCTTGTCGCACTACCACGGCGATCATTTCGATGACGTCGCCGCGCAAGAGCTCGACAAGAAACTACCCATCGTCTCAACGGCTGACGCGGTGGACAAGCTCAGCGCTCTCGGCTTTGAGCAGGGCTATCCCCTCGACACCTGGGAATCCCTCGTGGTGCAGAAGGGCGACGCGACGCTGAATATCACCGCCATGCCGGCCAAGCACGCCACGGACGACGCAGTCAATGCGCTGTTGATGCCTGTTAACGGGCACTTGCTCGACTTCAGCCGGGATTCCGATCACCTCTACCGGCTCTACATAACCGGGGACACGATGCTCGTCGATAGCCTCGAGGACATCCCGCGCCGTTACCCCGACATAGACCTCGGTCTGATTCACACGGGTGGCACGACCTTCCTCGTCACGGTTGTCACGATGACCGGCGAGCAAGGAGTGAAGGCTGTCGAGATCACCAAACCGCGCACCGCCATCCCGATCCACTACAACGACTTCTCAGTATTCCTATCGGGACTCGACGACTTCAAGAAGGCCGCCCAGACCTCGACCGCGAGGACGGAGTTCGTCTACCTCGCTCATGGCGAGACCTACAGATTCAAGTCCAGTGTGTGAACATCGCTCACCGACGCACCGCGTCGCGTTCATCGCCAACGGCGACATCGATCCGATGCGAGGCGTGCGATTCGCCTAGGTGCACGCCTGTCGAATAAGGGCTGCGGTCTTGGCCGGCTGTGACATGTAGACGGCGTGGCTAGCGGCGACCTCGACCGTAGTAGCACCGGCCCGGTGCGCCATCGCGCGCTGGGTTGACGGTGCGATCATGTGGTCTTCGGTTGCGATCAGGTACGAGCTTGGCTTGCTGCGCCAGGCGGGGTCGGTGACCGGCTCATCCATAGCTTCCACGGCAAACGGGACCTGCGCGTCGGCCATGAATGCGGCGTCTGCGGTGGGCAGGTCAGCACCGAACGAGTTGTGGAACCCCCACCGGTCCTGGAACAAGAAACCGCCGGGCACTGACACGAGCGGTGACTCCGGCGCGTTCGGGTCGCCGTAGAAAGATCTGACCGACTCGCCCTTATCCGGCGCGAAGGCCGCGATGTAGATCAGGGCTATGACCTTCTCGTGGGTGCCCGCCTCGGTGATGACCGCTCCGCCGTAGGAGTGTCCGACCAGCACGACCGGTCCGTCTTGCGCGTCGACGATCAGGCGCGTCGCGGCGGCGTCGCCCTGCAATGACAGGGTCGGATTCTGCACCACGGCAACGTGATAGCCATCGCGTGTGAGCAGGTCATAAACCGCCCGCCAGGTAGATCCATCTACAAAAGAGCCGTGCACCAATACGACGTTCCTGATTGCTGAGCCGGTACCCATGACGGTCTCCTTCCACGACGGGCCCAGGGTTTTTTGAGGGCGGCCCGTTCACGGTTCTCGACTGCCGTCTCAAGCATCTGCCGAGTGGCGGCTTGGCCGCGACTGGTGTCGGGCTGGCGACTCACTGCCGCGAGAATAAGGGCGGGTTCGGGAGGACATGAGCGCGCCTCATTACCTCCGCGCGGTCGGCTTTCATCTCTTCGCCGACTCTTTGGATCAGTCACTCCCGAACCCGTCGTGTGATCGATGCTACGCCGGGAATGGGGCCGACACCAGACGTAATTTCTAGCCCCAGAATCGTTGGCCCGCACCGCGGGTCGCACTGGCGATGCGGCGTGCCGGGTGTCTACCAATTGGCCGCCAATTTGGGTTCAACCCGCCGTCGACTGGTTACTGGAAGCCCTATCGATACGTTCCGTCAGCCTCGGCCTGCGATGACGTTGGTTCGCTACGTACCAGCGCGATGTCATCGCCGACGTTGACGGTGACGACGTTCTCGCCCGGCTCCTCCACGAATGGGAGTTGGAGCAGGCCGTAGAAGTCGTCGGTCCTGACGAAGGTGTGCGCCCGGGCGAACAGCGGGTGCACATCGAACACC
>NZ_JBOGDD010001128.1:0-7935 GCF_050701675.1 Mycobacterium sp.
CCCACACACGCTCGCCGGCCAAGGATTTCGAGGATTTCGTCCAGCAACAAGAAACGCGACGTATCAGCGGCCATCCACGACATTCAGACAGGAACCATTCATGCCTACTTCACGCCGATCCGAGAACGAGGTTCGGGAGTTCGACGTTCCGCCCAGCCTCCCGATGAACCTTCAGAAAGTCCTCGTAGATCTCATCGAGCTGCATCTGCAGGGCAAACAGGCCCACTGGAATGTCATCGGCACCAACTTCCGCGATCTGCACCTGTAGCTAGACGAGATCGTCGACACCGCAAGAGAAGCCAGCGACACCATTGCCGAACGGATGCGGGCCCTCAACGCGGTCCCCGACGGCCGATCCGACACAATCACGGCGTCCACCACGCTGCCCACGCTTCCCCCCGCCGAACTCAACACCACCGATACCGTCGAGCTCATCACCACCCGGATTTACGCCGCGGTGGACACCATCCGCACCGTGCACGATGATGTCGATGCAGCCGACCCCTCCACAGCAGACCTGTTGCACAGCATCGTTCATGAACTGGAGAAGGCTGCTTGGATGCTCAAATCCGAGAACCGCAAGATCTAAGGCACGACGCCGTCAGCGGGCCTCGAGGTAGGTGATGACCGCGAGGACGCGGCGGTGGTCATCGCCGGTCTCTGGCAGGTTCAACTTGCTGAGAATGTGGCGGACATGCTTCTCGACGGTACCCTCGGTGACCCAGATCCGGTGGGCGATACCGACATTGGACCTTCCCTCCGCCATCAAACCCAACACCTCCCGCTCACGATCGCTCAACACGGCAAGGGAGTCATCGCGTCGATGGGCGGACACCAACTCGGCCACCAACGCCGGATCCACTACCGACGCCCCCTTGGCTATTCGCTGCAGGGTGTCGATGAAGTCGGCCACGTCGGTGACGCGGCTTTTGAGCAGATAGCCGATGTTGCGCCCACCCGACAGCAGTTCCATCGCATGCTCGACATCGACATGCGCTGACAGCACCAGGATGCCGGTGGCCGGCAGCTCGTGGCGGATGATCTTGGCGGCATCGAGGCCTTCGGTGGTATGGGTAGGCGGCATCCGTATGTCGGTCACCACCAGTTCGGGAGTCTGCTGACGAACCATCGCCAGCAGCTCCGCACCATCTCCGGCCTGGCCCACGACATCGAAACCCGAGCGATCCAGCAGGCTGGCCAGACCCTCCCGAAGCAATACATCGTCTTCAGCCACAACCACCCGCAACGGAGATGCTACGGGTCCCATCTGGGGCGCCGGTGCGGGGCTGTGTTGACCAGGGCGCTGTTCTCCCCCTGCGGCAGCGGGCACGGCCATCTCGTCGACCGTCAGGCCGTGGCGGCGCTGGGTTTCTCTCAACTCAACTCCTAGTTCGGCTGCGGTGGTTGGCCGATGGTCGGGACTGCCCGCCATCGCGTGCTCGATGGCGGCCCGCACGTCGTCGGGGATGTGTTTCCCCTGGAACTTCGGGGCCGCCTCACTGGTGAGCCGGACGAACTGTGCGATCACCTGCTCATCGCTGCGACGCTCGATGGCTACGTGCCCGGTCAATGCACAGAACATCGTGGCGCCGAGACTGTAGACGTCGGAAGCCGGGGTAGGCGCCTGGCCTTGGAGTACCTCGGGTGCGGTGAACGCCGGCGAGCCGGTCACGACGCCCGTCGCAGTCTCGAAACCGCCGACGATCCGTGCGATACCGAAGTCGGCCAAGTGTGGCTCGCCGTAGTCAGTGAGCAGGATGTTCGCGGGTTTGACGTCGCGGTGCAGGGTACCGAGCCGGTGTGCTGTCTCGAGGGCACCGGCCATCTTGACTCCGATGTGCAGCGTCTCCTGCCAGCTGAGTGGGCCGGCACGACGAATCCGTGCATTCAACGAATTTCGGGGGTAATACGGCAACACGATGTAGGGCCTACCCGACCGCATGGTCCCGACTTCAAAGACACTGACGATGTTCGGATGCCCGGATAGCTTGCCCATCGCGCGTTGCTCGCGCAGGAATCGTTCCAGGTTCTCCGCGTCAAGGTCGGTGGTGAGCACCTTGATGGCGACGGTGCGCTCGAGTGAGCGCTGCTCGCAACGGTAGACCGCGCCGAAACCACCGCGACCGATTTCGTGAGGATCGGCGAATCCCGCTGCGGCCAACTCCGCAGCGATCGCAGATGTCAGGTCATACTGGGTGGCCACCGGACCAGATTCGGCCGGCGGTGGCTTCGACCCCGATGTTCCGTATTGGCCAGCGCGTGCCCATGCGATCACCCCGATGACTTGGCTTGAGGATACCGCCGCAGAGCCAGATATCCGTGGCCGTTCTGAATATCTTAGAAATGGCCTATTGGTAGGTAAGCGGGTTAGGCACTGCGCGGTCGGGCCTACAGTCATCGGCCGTCCCTCGGTCGGATTCGCGGCTGCGATTGAATTGGTGTACTCAGTCTGATGTCGAAGCCAGGCATTGACATCACCGCCAGCATCCGCACGCGGCCTACCGCTACCGGTAATCCTCAAGTTGCTGCTAGCAGGTATGGCGAGAGCGCTACACAGTCCCATCGAAGCCTGCCAATCACCCCACCCGCGCTGTTGGGCCACGCCTGGCGCCAGCCGATCTTGGGCGGATCGCAGGGCCGCCTCGAGCTCATCGAGGGCCTACTCAACGGTGACGCCGACCCCGGAACCGACACTGCGCTGTACTGGGTGCATGACGAGCCGTTGCGTCGTCAGCTGGGTGCAGAAGCCACCGGTGGGCGCCCCGGCGCACCTGATGACGATCCAGCACGCCGGACTGCAGACCTACCTGCGAAGCCTCGACATCCGGTTTCGGACCGCAGGTGAGATCACCCATGCTGCTGGGACCGCCGTGGTGAGAGGGGGATTGTCGCCTGCAGCCACGTTCCGCTGCCGATCGGACTCGATATCTGCAGGTGTCCGCCGAGGGCTTCGGCACGGTCTCGCAGCCCGATGAGCCCGGAGCCCCGCCCAGAGTCCGCTCCCCCGATCCCGTCGTCCCGTATCGACAAACGGACGTTGGGTCCGTCAGTGTCGGCGACCACCAACACCTCCTTCGCCTGCGCGTGCTTGGCTGCGTTGGTCAGCGATTCGGCAACGATGTAGTAGGCGGCCACTTCGACGGAATCAGGCAGCCGCTGGTCGACATCGAGGCGGAGCTCGACGGGGACGCTGGAGCGACGGGCGAGCGTTCTGAGGGCGGGTCCGAGTCCGCCCCGTGACAGGATCGCGGGATGGATCCCGCGGGATATCTCCTGGAGATCGTGAAAGACGCCGGTCAGTCCGTCGACGATCTCGGCGAGTTGCTCGCGGACCGATCCCAGATCCGGTGGCACGGAAGCCTCGGCAGAACGGAGCTTGAGCCCAAGCGAAACCAGCCGCTGCTGTGCGCCGTCGTGCAGATCGCGTTCGAAACGGCGCCTGGCCTCATCACCGGCCGCGACGATCCTGGCGCGAGACGCCGTGAGTTGGGTATGGGTCTCGGCGTTGGCGATCGCGGTGGTCACCAAATCGGCGAAGTCCGCGACCCGCGACTCGGTATCCGACGGCAGCGGATCAGGTTGTGACGACCCGACTATGGCCGCACCCCATACCCGGCCATCGACCATGATCGGTACCCCGACACCTGACCGCATCCCCAACCGGCGGAAGTACTCGGCGGCCGGACCGGGAGCTTTGTCGTGGTCCTGGCTGTCCATCCGGGCCGGGTGACCGGTGCGGAACACCATCGCTGCGACAGATTCGCCTTCCAGCGAAAAGCGCTCCCCAACATGCACTTTGACCCAAGCCGGCTCGTGGTGTGCCGACAGCAGTAGGCCTGTGCCGTCGGGCTCGAAGCGGAACAGCGTCGCGTGGTGCATACCCAGGCAGCGGGCGAGTTCGTCGGCCACCGCGGAGAACACCTCGGACGGGTCTATCCCGCGCGCGACGAGTGTCGCTACCCGTCGCAGCGAAGCCTGCAAGTCGGCGAGGACGCGAAGTTCGTCACGGCTGTGCTCGGCCTCGACGGCACGTGTCCTGGCCAAGTGTGCCAGCGTGTTGGCCACCAGTGCGACGACCACGAAGATGCTGATCACCGACCAGTTTTCGAGTCTGGTCAGGGTGAAGTCCGCCGGCCCGTTGCGGAAGTAGTCGAAGGTGACGGCGCTGGCCACCGACGTCGTCGCCGCGAGCCCAAAGCCCCACACCGTGGAGACCACCAGAACCCCGACCAGATACACCACACCGAACGCACTGCCGGGCGCAACCTGCTTGAGTAGCAGCACCACAACCGATTCCACCACGATGAACGCCACGGCGACCACCAAGCCCAACCACACCGGCGGGCGCGCTGAACGCAGCAACGTCGAACGCAGCAACAGTGACACCGGGCGGACCCCCACCGATGATGAACTTACTTTTCCGATGACCGAACTCCTGATATGTGGCAACTATCTGACGATCCCCCATCGTCTCGGTCCAGCAACACTGTGACATCACCGCTGACACCCATCGATACCCCTGCTAGCGGGAATCTTTGCCTCCCTGCGGTTGCCGTTCATGCAGAACGGCAGTGGGCCGCCCGGGGTGGTAGCGATTTTGGGGCTGGCGGGTATGTCCAGAGTCCTGCTCGCCGGAAGCATTGATGGGCGTTGGCCGTGACGACATGAGTCGCCTGCAATGGCCAAGATGGAAGGGCAACTCCTGGATTAGCGGTTGATGCCAAGCCGGGGAAGGCATTTCAGCCCACGATTCAACCGACCATGAAGAGGCAGCACTATGAGCCACACGCCGACCATATCGACGACGGTGGATGACCGCGTCCCGTCGGAGGTGCGCACAGCTCCTGTCGTCGACACTGCGGCTGAGCTCACCGACGGATATCACCTGGTTGTCGAGGCGCTCAAGCTCAACGACGTCGAAACCATCTACGGAGTGGTCGGCATCCCGATCACCGACCTGGCCCGGATCGCGCAGGCGGCAGGCATCCGCTACATCGGATTTCGTCACGAGAGCAATGCCGGCCACGCGGCGGCGGCCGCCGGCTTCTTGACGCAGAAGCCTGGCATCTGTCTGACGGTGTCCGCACCGGGCTTCCTCAACGGACTGGTCGCGCTGGCCAACGCCACCACGAATTGCTTTCCGATGGTGCAGATCTCTGGGTCGAGCGAGCGGCACCTCGTCGACCTCAAGCAGGGCGACTACGAGGAGCTCGACCAAAAGGCTGCGGCGGAACCGTTCGTCAAGGCCGCTTACCGGGTGAACCGGGTCGAGGACATCGGCCGAGGTGTCGCCCGGGCGATCCGCACCGCGGTCTCCGGGCGCCCCGGTGGGGTCTATCTCGACGTCCCCGCCGCGGTGCTCGGTCAGGTCATCGACGCGGCGGCAGGCGATGCGTCGCTGCGGCGGATTGTCGACCCCGCACCGCGCCAGCTGCCCGCGCCCGAGGCCGTGGACCGCGCGATCGACCTCCTTGCCCACGCGCAACGGCCGTTGGTCGTGTTGGGTAAAGGCGCGGCATACTCACAGGCGGACAAGCAGATCCGAGCGTTCATCGAGGCCACCGGCCTGCCGTTCCTGCCGATGTCGATGGCCAAGGGACTGCTGCCCGACTACCACCCGCAGTCGGTGGCCGCCGCCCGTTCGTTGGCGCTGCGTCGCGCCGACGTCGTCATGCTTGTCGGCGCCCGATTGAACTGGCTGCTGGGCCATGGCGAGGCGCCACAGTGGAACCCCGAGGCGCAATTCATCCAGGTCGACATCGAACCCACCGAGTTGGACAGCAACCAGCCCATCGCCGCCCCTCTGGTCGGTGACATCGGGTCGGCGATGTCCGCGCTCATCGAGCGAACTCGTCCCGGACAGATCACCGCGCCGACGCGGTGGCGCCACGAGCTCGCTGAACGGTCGGCGCAGAACGGCGCCAGGATGTCCGAACGTCTGCACGCTGACCCGTCCCCCATGCAGTTCTACGGAGCGCTGCGAGCCATCCGCGACGTGCTGCGCGAGTACCCCGACGCGTATGTCGTCAACGAGGGCGCGAACTCTCTGGACTTCGCCCGCAACGTGATCGACATGCGGGTGCCGCGGCACCGCCTCGACAGCGGCACCTGGGGCGTGATGGGGATCGGGATGGGTTACGCGATCGCCGCCGCCGTCGAGGGCGGCGCCCCGGTCGTGGCGATCGAAGGCGACAGTGCATTCGGCTTCAGCGGTATGGAACTGGAGACCATCTGCCGCTATCGGCTGCCCGTCGTCGTCGTCGTGCTCAACAACGGCGGCGTCTACCGCGGCGACGGAACCAACGCCGTCTCCACCGACCCGGCCCCGACCAGCCTGATGCCCCGTGCCCGCCACGACCGCCTCATCGAGGCCTTCGGCGGCAAGGGCTACCACGTGACAACACCGGCTCAGGTCACCATCGCTCTCGCCGGCGCGCTGATGTCGGGCGGTCCCGCTCTCATCGACTGCGTTATCGACCCCAGCGACGGCACCGAAAGCGGCCACCTCACCCATCTGAACCCGGTCGGCGTCGGGATGCGCTGAACACCAAAGCTCCTCTACCCGAAAGGAACCCATCATGGCTAACCTGCCGCTCACTGGAATCAAGGTCATCGACTTCACCGGAGTTCAGGCCGGGCCGGCCTGCACTCAGATGCTCGCCTGGTTCGGCGCCGACGTCCTCAAGATCGAGCGCATCACCGGCGGTGACGTCAGCCGACACCAACTACGCGACATCCCCGACGTCGACGCCCTGTACTTCACCATGCTCAACAGCAACAAGCGCTCGCTGGCCATCGACACCAAGACTCCCACGGGCAAGGAGGTCATGGAGAAGCTGATCCGGGACGCCGACGTGCTGGTCGAGAACTTCGCCCCCGGAGCCATGGACCGGATGGGCCTGTCCTGGGAACACATCCACCAACTCAACCCGCGGCTGGTGTTCGGGTCCGTCAAGGGGTTCAACGACGACTCGCCGTGGTCGGAACTCAAGGTCTATGAGAACGTCGCCCAATGCGCCGGCGGCGCCGCCTCGACCACCGGATTCTGGGATGGTCCGCCGACGGTGAGCGGCGCAGCGATCGGCGACAGCAACAGTGGGATGCACCTGCTGATCGGCATTCTCACCGCCCTGCTCGGCCGCGAGGGGACCGGAGTGGGCCAGAAGGTGTCAGTGTCGATGCAGGACGCGGTGCTCAACCTGTGCCGGGTCAAGCTGCGTGACCAACAGCGCCTCGAGAAGGTCGGCTACCTCGAGGAGTACCCGCAATACCCCGATGGCACGTTCAGCGACTCGGTGCCCAGAAGCGGCAACGCCAGCGGTGGCGGCCAGCCCGGCTGGGTGCTCAAGTGCCAGGGATGGCGGACCGACCCCAACGCGTACATCTACTTCGTCATCCAGGAACACAACTGGGGACCGACGTGTCAGGCCATCGGCAGGCCCGAATGGGTCGACGACCCCGCCTACAGCACTGCTGCCGCGCGCAAGTCGCATATGTTCGATGTCTTCGACGAGATCGAGAAGTGGCTCGCCGACAAGACCAAGTACGAGGCGGTCGACATTCTGCGCGCATTCGAAGTGCCGTGCGCACCCGTGCTCAGCATGAGAGAGCTCGCCCACGACCCCGCGCTGCGCGCCAGCGGCAGCGTCGTCGAGGTCGAGCACCAACAGCGCGGCACATACCTGACCGTCGGGAGCCCCATCAAGTTCTCCGACTTCCGGCCCGAGATCACCAGGGCGCCGCTCTTGGGCGAACACACTGACGAGGTTTTGGACGGCCTCGGCTACGACGCGGACGCCATCGCCAAGATCCACGCCGACCAGGTGGCCTGAACGGGCTTGTCGCGTTGAGCCAGGCTGCCGGAAGGACGATCGGTATCGTAGTCGCCCCGCATGGACCCGTCTTGGTGCGGTTCCTGCACACTGATCGCACATC
>NZ_JBOGDD010001129.1:0-6597 GCF_050701675.1 Mycobacterium sp.
GTTGGGCATCCCCCGAAGTTCACCTCGGGTCGATGCAGACGGCGTCCTGCCGCTGGAGAGTGCCCGCTCGATCGCCGGGCCACCTGTTCTTCCGTTTCGACGTACCCGCCGTGACAACCGAACCCTCGGCTTGCCCGAACCACCAACTCTGGCCTCAAGCGGTGAACTCACATACGCAACTCGACAGCGGGTGCGGAATGGGGGCCGAGTACCTGACGTTCACCATTTGGGAGCGGGCAACACCAGACGGAGGCGATGCATGAAGATTGGGATCATCGGAGCAGGCCAGATCGGCGGCACGCTGGCGCGTCGGCTGCGCGAAGTCGGACACGAGGTGAAGGTCTCGAACTCGCGTTCTCCCGAAACACTCAGTGACCTAGCAAACGAAACCGGTGCGACGGCAGTGTGGGCCAGGGACGCCGCAGCCGACGCCGACCTCGTCGTGGTGAGCATTCCCCAGAAGAACGTTCCCGACCTCGCCGACGGAATCGTCGATGCGCGTAAGCCGGGTGCCCCGGTGATCGAGACCAACAACTACTACCCGCAGCAACGCGACGGTGAGATCGCGGGGATAGAAGACGGTCAGCTCGAGAGTGCGTGGGTCGCGGAGCAGATCGGTGCGCCGGTGTACAAGGTGTTCAACGGAATCTGGTGGAAGCATCTACTGGAAAGCGGAAGGCCAAGCGGCACCCCCGACCGGATCGCACTTCCGATCGCTGGCGAGGACGGGCCCGGCCGTGAACTGATCCACGACATCGTCGACCAACTCGGGTTCGAGCCCGTCGACGCCGGTCCGATTTCCGAATCGTGGCGCCAACAGCCCGGAACGCCGGTGTATGGCAAGGACTTCGACGCGGACAACACCCGCAAGGCGCTCGCCGAGGCGACGCGGGAACGTACGTCCGAATGGACCGCACGCACGGCGTGAGTCGGTCCGCGTAGTTCGGCGGCCGGTGGTCGACCAGCACGTATGCGTGTCGGTTCCGCCACCGGTTCCGAACCATCGACTCCTGACCGAGGCATCGCCCCGCCGCATTCACCGATGAGGATGCGCGAAGATGTCGGCCCGGCCGACTACCATTTCTGCGGCACCCCACCCCGCAATGATGGAGAGAACGAGCAGTGAGTTACACCGCCGCGGACATCACCGAGCTCGACGATGTCCAGCACACACGCCTGCGGCCGGCGGTGAACCTCGGTCTGGACGTGCTCAACACCGCAATGCGCGAGCTGGTGGACAACGCGATCGAAGAGGTCGCCGATCCCCGCCACGGTGGGTCCACCGTGACCATCACCTTGCACACCGATGGATCGGTCAGCGTGGCCGACGACGGCCGCGGCCTACCCGTCGACTCTGACCCGGTGAACGGGAAGAACGGCATCGTCAAGACGCTGGGTACCGCGCGGGCCGGTGGCAAGTTCTCCGCTCACACCGACGCAGTCAGCACGGGCGCCGGCCTGAACGGAATCGGCGCTGCGGCAGCGGTGTTCATCTCCGCACGTACCGACGTGTCGGTGCGCCGGGCTGGGAAGACCTACCTGCAGAGCTTCGGCGGCGGCTACCCCGGGGTGTTCGACGGCAAGGACTTCGACCCGAACGCCCCGTTCACCCGCGCCGACACGGCGAAATTGCGCGGCGCCGGCAACCGCAAGCCCGACGCGCACGGCACGACGGTACGCATCCTGTTCGACCCGGTCGTGGTGCCGGATTCCAGCGTCGACATCGGCGAGGTACTGCTGCGAGCGCACGCCGCGGCGCGGATGTCGCCCGGCGTGCACTTGTTCGTCGTCGACGAGGGCTGGCCCGGCGACGAGGTCCGGCCCGAGCTGGTCGAACCGTTCAGCGGCCCGTGGGGCACCGACACACTCCTCGACCTCATGTGTGCCGCCGCCGACACTCCTGCGCCGGGTGTGCGAGCCGTCGTGGAGGGCCGCGGTGAATACACCACCGGTCGCGGCCCGACGCCGTTCCGTTGGTCGTTGACCGCCGGGCCTGCCGAACCGGCGACCGTGGCTGCGTTCTGCAACACCGTGCGCACCCCGGGCGGTGGGTCCCATCTGACGGCCGCAGTGAAGGGGCTCTCGGAGGCATTGGCCGACCGCGCTTCCCGGATCCGCGACCTGGGCCTGGCCAAGGGCGAGGACGGCCCGGAGGCACAGGATTTTGCCGCCGTCACCGCGCTGGCCGTCGATACCCGCGCGCCCGACGTGGCGTGGGACTCGCAGGCCAAGACCGCGGTGTCATCGAGGTCGCTGAACCTGGCGATGGCCCCGGACGTCGCGCGCGGCGTCAACATCTGGGCGGCCAACCCCGGCAACGCCGACACCGTGTCACTGTGGACCAAGCTGGCGCTGGAGGCCGCCCGAGCGCGGCGCAGCGCCGAAGGCGCGAAGGCACGCTCCCGTGCGGCATCGAAAGCCAAGGGCCTTGGCACGAATCTGTCGCTGCCGCCGAAACTGCTGCCCAGCCGGGAGACCGGACGCGGTTCGGGTGCCGAGCTGTTCCTGTGCGAGGGCGATTCAGCGTTGGGCACCATCAAAGCGGCGCGAGACGCCACCTTTCAGGCGGCCTTCCCGCTGAAAGGCAAGCCGCCCAACGTCTACGGATTCACCCTGAACAAGGCGCGGGTCAAGGACGAGTTCAACTCGATCGAACGAATCCTGGGCTGCGGGGTGCGTGACCACTGTGACCCGGAACTGTGCCGTTACGACCGGATCTTGTTCGCCTCCGACGCCGACCCCGACGGCGGCAACATCAACTCAAGCCTGATCTCGATGTTCCTGGACTTCTACCGACCACTCGTCGAAGCCGGGATGGTCTATGTGACGTTGCCGCCGCTGTTCGTGGTCAAAGACGCCGCGCAGCGGATCTACTGCCAGGACGAGTCCGAACGCGACGCCGCCGTGGCCCAGTTGAAGGCCACCTCCAAACGCAAGGTGGAGGTACAGCGCAACAAGGGACTCGGCGAGATGGACGCCGATGACTTCTGGAACACCGTGCTGGATCCGCAGCGGCGCACCGTGATTCGAGTGCATCTCGATGACGGTGAAGCCGAGCTGCACCACACTCTGTTCGGCGGACCGCCAGAGGGCAGGCGCACGTGGATGGCCGATATCGCCGCCCGCGTCGACACCTCTGCTCTCGACCTCAGCTAGGAGAACGACGTGACCGCCATCATCGAGCAGAACCCGGATCTGGTGCTCGACCAGAGTGCCGATGACTATTGGAACCACTACCAGCTGACGTTCGCGCTGTACAGCGTCAGCGACCGCGCCATCCCGTCCGCGTACGACGGGCTGAAGCCGGGGCAGCGACGTCTGCTCTACCAGATGCACGACTCGAGACTGCTGCCCGGAAACAAGCCGCAGAAGTCTTCGAAGGTCTGTTCGGCGGTCACCGGCAACCTGCACCCGCACGGTGGCGCGTCGATGTACGGGGCCGCAGCGCTGATGGCCGCCGAGTTCCAGCGCGTGAAAGTGATTGACGGGCAAGGCGCATTCCCCCGCATCCAAGGTGATATTCCGGCGGCTGATCGCTACACCGAGATGCGGCTGTCTGCGCCCGGTGCGGCGCTGACCGCCGAACTCGACGATCACGCTGTGCCAATGGTGCAAACGTTCGACGGTGAATGGACCGAACCGACGGTGCTGCCGGCCCGCTGGCCGGTTCTGCTCTGCAATGGTGCCGTCGGCATCGCCGAAGGGTGGGCCACCAAGGTGCCGGCCCACAATCCGCGCGAGATCATGGCCGCGTGCCGGGCGCTGCTGGCCAGACCGAACACCACTGACGGCACGTTGGTGAAGCTCATTCCCGGCCCTGACTGGGGATGCGGGGCCACCGTGGTCGGCGCGAGCGGGCTGCGGGAGTACATGACCACCGGCCGGGGCCAGTTCACGGTACGCGGCACGGTGTCCGTCGACGGGAAGAACGTCATCGTCACCGAGCTGCCGCCCGGTGTCGCGAGTAACACGGTGCAAGAAAGGATCCGGGCCCTGGTCGAGTCCGGCGAGATGTCGGGTGTCGCCGATATGTCCGATCTGACCGACCGCCGCAACGGTCTGCGCATCGTGGTCACCGCCAAGCGCGGACACAGTGCCGAGACCATCCGCGAGCAGCTGCTCGCGCTGACCCCGCTGGAATCGACGTTCGCCGCCAGCCTGGTCGCGCTCGACGAGAACCGGGTGCCACGCTGGTGGTCGGTGCGGGACCTGATCGGAGCGTTCCTGCACCTGCGTGACTCGGTGGTGTTGCACCGCAGCGAGTATCGACTGGAGAAGGTCACTGCCCGGCGCCATCTGGTGGCCGGCCTGATGAAGATCCACCTGGACATCGACGCCGCTGTCGCGGTGATCCGTGGGTCCGACACCGTCGATGAGGCGCGGCTGGGGTTGCAGCAGCGGTTTCGGATCGACGAAGAGCAAGCCAACTACGTCCTGGCACTGCAGCTTCGCCGCCTGACGAAACTCGATGTGATCGAGCTGCAGGCCGAGGCCGACAAACTGGACGCCGAGTTCGCTGAGCTCACCGAACTGGTGTCCAACCCCGACGCACGCCGGAAGGTGATCGACCAGGAGCTGGTGGAGACGGCAAAACTGTTCAAGGGCCCCGAGTTCGACCGTCGCACCGTGCTGGACTTCGAGGCCACCCCGGTGTCCTCCAGCGCCGAGGAGGACGGGCCCCGCGAGCGCAAGGTCAACGCCTCTTGGCGTCTCGATGACCGGGGTGTGCTGTCCGACAGCCACGGTGAGCTGCTCACCGCAGGTCTGGGTTGGGCGGTGTGGACCGACGGGCGAATCAAGTTCACCACCGGCAGCGGTCTGCCGTACAAGATTCGCGACATCCCGGTGGCCCCGGACATCACCGGGCTGCTGGCATCGGGGGTGCTCGCTGATGGCTACCACCTGGCGCTGGTGACACGGCGCGGGAAGGTGCTGCGCATCGATCCCGCCGCGGTGAATCCGCAGGGCGCAGCAGGCAACGGCGTGGCCGGCGTGAAGCTAGGCGCGGGTGACCCTACGGACACAGTCATCGCCGCGCTGCCAGTCACCTGCGCGAACGGTGAAGCCATCCTGTCGAGGTCTGAAAAGGGTTGGAAGATCACCGAAGTCGCCGATATCCCGGTGAAGGGCCGCGGCGGCGCCGGCGTCGGATTCCACCCGCTCGTCAACGGCGAGGGTGCGCTACTTTCGGTGTCGATCTCTGCGACCGGGTTCGTACGCAGCGGGAGGTCGGTGCGCGCCGAGAAGCGCGCGAAGGCTTCGGTCAAGGGTTCCGGCGGCGACATAACACCTGCGTCGTAGTGCCCACGAACCCACGCCGGCCGATCAAACGGTGCAGAACCCGGATCTGAACGCGGCCAGCGAGCCTACACCGTTAACAACAGTCACTTTGGTAACATCGCGCGATGCAGGACTCACGGCCGATTTCCCGGCGCGCCGCCATGCGCTATGCCACCGCGGTGTCGGCGCTGGCCGGGTTGGGTGCGGTATCAGCGGCTGCTGGCACACCCACGGCGGCAGCCGCCGCTCCCACGCTGATCGATTACGCCATGCGTCAGATTCCGGCCCAGGACATCCGGGCCGCCGGCCACTCCGGGGTGATCAATTACGTCTCGCTATCGCGTCCCGGCTCGTCCTTTGGCGCCAAGCCGATCACCCGGCCCTACGCCGCGTCGCTAGCCGCCGCCGGGCTGGTGATCGTCAGCAACTACCAATACGGCAAGCCGGGCGGCACCGCACCGTCGGACTTCACGCGCGGGCAGGCTGGCGGCGTCGCCGACGCCCGCACCGCCTGGCAGTTGCATACCGCGGCGGGTGGCGGCCAGAGCGCACCGATCTTCTTCAGCGTCGACGACGACATCGACCGCGAGACGTGGAACAACGTTGCGCTGCCGTGGTTTCGCGGAATCAACTCGGTGATCGGAGCGCAGCGCACCGGCATCTACGCGGGTGTCAATCCGTGCCAGTGGGCCGCGGCCGACGGGGTCATCGGGAGGTCCGGCACGCCCGGTCACGTGTGGGCCTGGCAGACCCGGTCCTGGTCTGGTGGTCAGATCTACCCCGCGGCCGTTCTCTATCAGCGCGTGGTGAGCACCGCGTCGAATCCCGGCCCGGTGGTCGGCGGACTCGAAGTCGACGTCAACGACGTAATGGCCCAGGATTGCGGCCAGTGGAACATGCATCCGTGAGGGATACAGGACAATTGTCATTGTTCACGAATCCTGCTCAACCCTGCGATGGATGGTCGTCTAGCATCGGCGGCTTCGAGAGCCGGTGTCGGGCGCTAGATTCTTTCGAGAGGCCGCCCCACCTGGCCGAACGTCCTGCCTTGTCGATCATGGTCACGGGAACCGCGGCGTGTTACGTCGGACTCACTTAAGTCGCGCATCCGCGTTGTCCGTCCTCGGACTCATGGTCGTTGCATCGTGTCTAGGAAAGATTCAAAAGAGGCCTCGAACGCACGCCGCGGTCCCCTCCGTTCGGCTCGAGCGGTCGCTGATTGATCACGCTGGTTGGCCGTCTCCTACCCGCGCTTTGGCGACGTTGATGATTCTCGCTTGCGGTAGAACAGCTGCTCCCGGTCGAGAACCCCTCGCT
>NZ_JBOGDD010001130.1:0-15732 GCF_050701675.1 Mycobacterium sp.
TGAACGAACTGCTCGAACTGCGACCACTCCTGGAAGTGGAAGGGCAGACCCGCCGTCGGCAGCTGCTGGAACATCATGGCGCGGTTGCTGGCATATCCGGTGTCGCCACCGTCCCAGTAGGGCGACGACGCCGACAGCGCGAGAAGATGTGGGTACTGGTCGAGAAGGGATGTGATGATCGGCATCACCTTGTGCGCGGATGAGACACCGACGTGCACGTGCACGCCCCAGATCAGCATCTGCCGACCCCACCACTGGGTCCGCTTGATCAGCTCGGCGTAGCGAGGCGCATCGGTCAGTTGCTCAGCCGACCACTTCGCGAACGGATGAGTTCCCGCGCAGAACAACTCCATGCCACGTTCGCGAACGATCCGGCGGGCAGGCCCCAGCGTGGCGCGCAGGTCGTCCATCGCTTCGGCGGAGTTGTCGCAGATGCCGGTGACGACCTCGACGGTGTTGCGCAGCAATTCCTTGTGCACGTGCGGACTTTCGCCGATCTCGGCGATCACCGCGGCCGCTTCGTTGCTCAGTTCACGTGTCTCGGGATCGACGAGGGCGAACTCCCACTCGACGCCGATCGTCGACCTGGCCGACCCGGCGAAGTCGATCCGCTGCGGCCTACTGAGGGGATATGACACCGCACGCCACCCGCTTGCCGGCATCACCGGTGGCCATCGTGGTTTCGTCGGGGCCGGGGGTGCCGTTGACCTGCTGGTAGCGCTCCGGCGGAATGTTGGCGAAGTTGTCGGCCTTCTCGTGGATGACGATGGCCGTCTTCTGCCCTGCGAGGAGGTCCGCCGCAGTGAAGGCGTCGGTGGTGGTCACCAGGGAAGCCGAGCCGTCGCCACGCACCTGCAGGGACGCCAGGTCTCCGCTGGCCGGATGCGAGGTGTGGCCACCCACCTGGAAGTGCGCACCCGCGGAGTTGAAGTCGCCGGGCGCCCCACCGGTCGGCGCGACGGAGGCGGGCTCGCACTTGCCCACCGAGTGGATGTGCAGGCCGTGGAAGCCGGGGGCCAGCTGGCCGGCCGCGGTGGTCTTCACCGTGATGGTGGCGAAGCCGCCCGAGAAGACGAACTGAGCGGACGCGACGGACGTGCCGTCGGCCGTCTTGACGTCGGCGGTCAGCGTCTCGCCGGTGGCCGTCGTCGGTGCTCCGGCTTCGGATTGCTCACCCGGCGCGGCCGACGGTGGCGGCGAACCTGTCCATACCGACGGCGTGGTGCCGGGCTGCGTGGCGACCGGCTCGTTCGGGGCGCACGCGCTCGCGATGGGAACGATGAGTGCCGCAGCGGCGAGGAGGCGAAGCGGGGCAGAGATCGGCATGTCGGAAAGCCTAACTGGTGACGGCCACGATCACGCCGGGTGGCTGGTCTGCGACAGCCGGAGTTCTTGGTTCCACGGGCGCCTGGAGCAGAGCGCCGATCTCGTCGGCGGCATCCTTCTCACCCGGCGCCTCGCCGAAGTACACGGTCGTGGCGGTCACGTCATCGAGTGTGAGGTTTCCGGTTTCGGCGACGTCCCATTCGGCGTCGCGCAGGCGGGTCGCCGTTTCCTCGGCCAGACCGGCCACGTCGGAGATGTTGTAGACCCGCACCACGGGCTTTGCCGCAGCCGGCTGCGAGGATTCCGTCGTCGGGGAGGGGGTCGTCGTGACGGTGGTGGTCGAGTTCGACGAGCTGCTGTCGTTGTCGTCGCCGGAGCCGATGGCCTGGAACCCGACCAGCAGAAAGATCACACCGAGGAACAGCAGCACCATGACCATGGCACGCAGGGGTAACCCGGAGGACTCTCGTTGATTCATCGCACTCACTGTATCGAGACGGGGTCTCGCCAAGAAACTTCGAGGTGAAACCTTCAGGTACCGATCACGTCACGTCGAAGCCGAGCCGGCGGGCCGCACGTGCCTTCTGGCGGCTGGCTCGGAGCCGACGCAGACGCTTGACCAGCATGGGGTCGGCCGCGAGCGCTTCAGGGCGGTCGACCAGCGCGTTGAGGACCTGGTAGTAGCGGGTCGCCGACATCGAGAACAATTCCTTGATGGCGTCTTCCTTGGACCCCGCGTACTTCCACCACTGCCGTTCGAACGCGAGAATGTCGTGTTCGCGGCGGGTCAGACCGTCGGCGAGGGCCGCGTCGTCCCCGGACTTTTCAGTCCGTGCAATGGCGCCGTCCATTTGCTCTGAGGACCCTTCCAACAGTCAATACATTCCGGTGGTGACGGCCCACATTCAACCACGGCAGACGGAGTAGAGCCGTGAGCCTTGCCCGCGAGTCGGCCGACTTAAGCGGGCCCACTAATCTTCCTGCATGGCCGTAGTACCCATCCGCATCGTGGGAGATCCCGTCCTGCACACCACAACCAGTCCAATTCCGGTCGGCGACGACGGTTCGCTGCCGCCCGAGCTCGCGGAACTGATCGCGAATTTGTACGAAACGATGGATGCCGCCCATGGTGTCGGCTTGGCCGCCAACCAGATCGGCGTTTCCCAGCGCGTGTTCGTCTACGACTGCGCCGACGAGCGGGGCGTCGCGACCCGCCGGCGAGGCGTCGTCGTCAACCCGGTCCTCGAGACCTCCGAGGTGCCGGAGACGATGCCCGATCCCGACGACGACGACGAGGGCTGTCTGTCGGTGCCCGGCGAATCGTTCCCGACGGGACGGGCCAGCTGGGCGCGCGTCACGGGACTCGACGCCGACGGAACGCCGATCACGCTGGAGGGCGCCGGGCTGTTTGCTCGGATGCTCCAGCACGAGACCGGTCACCTCGACGGGTTTCTCTATCTCGACCGGTTGATCGGCAGGCACGCGCGCGCCGCCAAGCGCACCGTGAAGTCCAACGGCTGGGGCGTGCCCGGGCTCACCTGGACCCCCGGTGAGGATCCCGACCCGTTCGGGCACTAGCAGGTGGCTCAACTAGTGCCCGAGCTTCCCGAGGTCGGCACCCGTGTCAGCCTGAGGTACCGCCTGCCCGCCGGGTCGGTGCCGCCGCTGAGCGACGTCGTCGGGCATCTGCTCGACGTCGGCCCCACTCTGCGGGTCCGCGACAAGCGTGGCGACGTGGTCACGGTGGCCGCGGTCGACGTGGTGTCGATCAGGCCGTTGTCGGCCATGCCGGTGCGCACGTCCGAGATCCGCAATCTGGAGCACGCCGCCGCGCTCGCGTGGCCCGGCGTCGAGCAGCAGTGGATCGACGGGTGGCTGCTGCGGTTCGGCCACGGCAGCACCAGGCGTGCGAACTCGGCCGTGCCGCTGCTGCCATGGCCTCATCCGGACCTCGGTGCGATCGTCGAGTGGTACGCCGGGCGGGGGGCGCCGCCGCTGATCGCCGCACCAGACCGCCTGTTCCTGATACCACCCGGTGCGCCGACCGACGGTGAGAACGTCGTGATGACAAGGCAATTGACCGGTGTCGTGGCGCCAGACGTGCCGAGCGTCACGCTGACGTCGCGTCCAGATGACGACTGGTTGGCCCTACATCCCCGCGGCGTGCCTGCCGACGTCCTGACCGCGGTCGTCGACGGCGAGGTGGCGTTCGCGAGCGTGGCTGGCGCCGCGGTGGGACGTGGCGCCGTCACGGTGGCACCCGACGGCACGCGGTGGGCAGGGCTGTCGGCGGTGCACGTCGCCGAAGGAGCCCGCCGCCGCGGCCTGGCCCGTGCGCTGTGTGAGGCCCTCCTCGGGTGGGCCACCGAACGCGGCGCCACCCGCGCCTACGTACAGGTGGTCACCGACAACGCCGCGGCGACAACGCTCTACGAGTCGATGGGCTTCGGCGCCCATCACCGCTCGCGGTACCTGCGGCTAGGGTGAACCGTGTGCGACTGGCCACCTGGAACGTCAACTCGATCCGCTCCCGCATCGACAGGGTCACCGACTGGCTGCAGCGCGGCGACGTCGACGTGCTCGCGATGCAGGAGACCAAGTGCACTGACGCCCAGTTCCCGACGATGCCGTTCGCGGCACTCGGGTACGACGTCGTCCACTACGGACACAACCAGTGGAACGGCGTGGCGATCGCGTCGCGCGTCGGCATCGACGACGTCCAGATGGGCTTCGACGGGCAGCCCGCGTTCAATGACGCGGACGAGGCCAGGGCCATCGGAGCGACGTGCGGCGGGGTGCGGGTCTGGAGCCTGTACGTGCCCAACGGCCGCACCATCGAGGACCCGCACTACGCCTACAAGCTGGAATGGCTTGCCGCATTGCGGAATACGTCCTCCGGTTGGCTGGCGGACGACGATACCGCGCCGACCGCGCTCGTCGGGGACTGGAACATCGCCCCCACCGACGAGGACGTCTGGGACGTCGAGTTCTTCCGCGGCAGCACCCACGTCACCGAGCCCGAACGGGCCGCGTTCAACGCGTTCACCGACGCGAAGTTCACCGACGTGGTCAGACCGTTCACGCCGGGCCCTGGCGTGTACACGTACTGGGACTACACGCAGCTGAGGTTCCCCAAGAAGCAGGGCATGCGCATCGACTTCATCCTCGGTTCACCGGCGTTGGCCTCGCGCGTCACGCACGCCGAAATCGCCCGCGATGAACGCAAGCCCGGCAAGAAGGGCACTCCGGCACCCAGCGATCACGCACCCGTGCTGGTCGATCTGGGGCCTAACGCTTGACGCCGATCGTGATCAGATCCGATACGGCCTGAGTCCACCATGGCCGGTGAACCCGGTGCTGATCACTGACGGTGAATCCCGCCTCCTCGAACAGGTCGCGCACCCGGTCCGGTGACGGATTGTGGGCGGGCGCCCATGCGGCTGCGGCGAACAGCTGCACCGGCAGGAGCTGGCGGGGACTGATCGTCGCGACCGCCACCACTCCGCCTGGCGCGAGGACGCGATGGAAGTCGCGCAGCGCGGCCGGCTGATCGAAGAAGTGGAACGCCGAGGTGGTGACGACGGCGTCGAGGAATTCATCGGCGAACGGGAGTTGCTCGGCAGGCGCCTTCTTCCAGAACACCGACGACGACCGCTGCCTGGCCTGTCCGAGCATGCCGTCCGACATGTCGACCCCGTAGACCTCCTCGGGGAGCAACTCATCGGCTATCCGCGACGCGAGAATGCCCGTTCCGCAGGCGATGTCGGCCACCCGCCGCGATCCGTGGGCCTGCAGCGCGGCGATCACCTCGTCTTGGGCGGGCTGGTAGACGAGCCGTTGCAGGCACCGCTGGTCGTATGCGGGTGCGGCGAAACTCCAGAACCGCGTGATCGAATCGTTGAGCGTTCTGCGCTGGGCCGTCGTCATGGACTCCAGGGTAGAGACGGCTAACGCTTGGGCCGGATCGGCGTGTGCTGACCTGCGGCCAGCCACCATTGCCGGGCACGCCTGACGAGGACGAACGTCGTCATCTCGGAGAACGTCCCCGGATCGGTGTCCGCGATCGGCGTCCCGTCCTCGCCCATGGCGATCCGTCGCACCTGCGCCACCGCGACGTCGGGTGCGGGCGCACTGACCCGGACGGTCTCATACCGGGACGAAGCACCACCGACGCTCCTTGGCAGCATCCGGCGGTGGACGTCGTGCAGGGTGTCGTACCCGAGAACGGTGTCGCCGAAGGGAGTTCCCCACAGCACGTCGTCGGCGAAGTGGGCGTTGAACACGTCGGCGTCACGGCCGTCGACACCAGCCTGCAGTTCCGCGACGAAGGCGTCGACGGCGAGCCGCGCCTCTTCGATGCGGTCCTCGTCGTCGGAGAGTGTGGGTCGGTCCTCGGGCATGGACTCAGGCTAGGGGCTCAACCGGGCCCGAGGTCAACCGCGAGCGCGCGCGGACTGCCAAGAATCTCGGCGTGTCGCGGAGCAGACACGCACGCTCGCGGGGAAACGGAACCTCAGGCCACGTTGTCGGCGTCCGCCTCGGTGCCGTACCGGCCCGCGCTGAACAGCGAGGCCACCGCGCCGAGCAGCATCATCACCGCCGCGGCGATGAACACCACGGTCAGCCCGGAGTGGAAGGGCTCGGTGATCAACTGTGGGAAGAACGTCTTGCCCGTGAGCAGGTCGGCGTTCACCGCGGGATCCTGCAGAGCGCCGGATGGACCAAGCAGCTCGCCCATCGGGTTGTAGCCAAGGAATGCCGCGAACAGGCTGCCGACCGGCGGCAGGTTGGCCACGTCGTGCGCGACGGACGCCGAAACACCCTGCGCCTGAAGACCGCTGCTCATCGCCGACGGCAACGTGTTGGCAAGCCCGACGATCATCAGTGAGAAGAAGACGCCGATGGACAGCGACGAACCCGCGTTGAAGAACGTCGCCCGGACGCCGGAAGCGGCCCCTCGCTGGGCGGCGGGCACGCTCGACATGATCGCCGCGGTGTTGGGCGCGGTGAAGATGCCACCGCCGAGGCCGTTCAGGAAGACCAGAACGGCGAAGACCCAGTAGTTGAAGTTCACCGGGATCAGCACCAGCGCGATGAAGGTCGCCGCCATCAGGAGCATGCCGCCGACCGTGAACGGCCGGGCGCCGAAGCGGTCGGACAGTGAGCCGGCTACGGGCCCGGCCACCAGGAAGCCGAACGTGATCGGCAGCAGGTAGATGCCCGCCCACAGCGGGGTGGACTCGAAGCTGTAGCCGTGCAGGGGAAGCCAGATTCCCTGCAGCCAGATGATGAGCATGAACTGCAGGCCGCCGCGTCCCATCGAGGACATCAGTCCGGCCAGGTTGCCCATGCCGAACGACGCGGACCGGAACAACCGGACGTCGACCATCGGAGATTTGACGTGCAACTCGATGAAGCAGAACGCCACCAGGGACAGCAGACCGAAGGCGATCGCCCCAAGCACCAGCGGGTTGGTCCACCCGGTGGTTGAGTCGCCGTAGGGCTGGATGCCGTAGGTGATGCCTGCGAGCAGCACCGTCAAACCGACACCGAAGGTCAGGGTGCCCGGCCAGTCGAGCCGGCCTGCGGTGCGGGTGCCGAGTTCCCGCAGCGAGCGGACGCTCCAGATGGTGCCGAGGATGCCGATCGGCACACCGACCCAGAAGATGGCCTTCCAGTGCCATTCGGACAGGAATCCGCCGATGAGCAGGCCGAGGAACGATCCGGCGACGGCGGACACCATGTTGACGCCGAGCGCCATGCCACGCTGGTTGGCCGGGAAGGCATCGGTGAGGATCGCCGACGACGACGCCATCAGCATCGCCCCGCCGATACCCTGGATCACGCGCCAGCCGATCAGCCAGAGGGCGCCGCCACCGAGATGGAACGGATCGAACGACAGGGCGACCGCGGCGAGCGTGAAGACCACGAAGCCCCAGTTGTAGATGCGGACCCGGCCCAACATGTCACCGAGGCGCCCGAAGGGGACCACCAGAACGGCGGTCACCACCAGATAGCCCATCAGCATCCACAGCAGATAACTCACGTTGCCTGGGGCCAGCGGGTTGAGCCCGATGCCGCGGAAGATCGCAGGCAGCGAGATCAGGACGATCGAGGCGTTGATGGTGGCCAGCAGCGTGCCGAGCGTGGTGTTGGACAGCACCACCCACTTGTAGTGAGGGTGGTCGTGGTCCATCCGCCGACGCCGCGTCGCGGTTTCGGCGAGGGCCGCGTCGGGCGTCTCGAGGTCAGTCATCAGCTCCGGTTACCTATCGAAATCATGGAATCGAGGGCTGCGTCGCCCAAAACACATACGTTAGCTATACAAAAGACTTCGGGGCAATTCCATTCCCTCCAGTTTCCGTCACATCACCCGGCAAAAAGCCGCCTTGCGCTTGCGGTACGTTGAGTCCCGTCCGCGGGAGCGCACACCCTGGTGCGCTGAGAGGACGGCTTGAGCTTGATATTCGCACCGCGAATGGGGCCGTCGACCGTATGAACCTGACCGGGTAATGCCGGCGTAGGGAGGGGAAACGTTGAACTATCTACCGCTCACCCCGCCCGGGCAGACGCCGCTGCGCGTGATGACGATCGCAGGCTCCGACTCCGGCGGCGGTGCGGGCATCCAGGCCGACCTGCGCACGTTCGCCATGCTGGGCGTGCACGGCTGTGTGTCGGTGGCCGCGGTCACCGTTCAGAACTCCGTCGGCGTGAAGGGCTTCCACGAGATCCCCCTCGACGTCATCACCGGGCAGATCCGGGCCGTCGCCGAGGACATCGGCATTCAGGCCGCCAAGACGGGGATGCTGGCGTCGTCGGACATCATCGGGGCGGTGGCGCAGACCTGGCGCGACCTGGCTGCCGAAGACGTGGCGCCACCTCTCGTCGTCGACCCCGTCTGCGCCTCCATGCACGGCGACCCGCTGTTGCACCCGTCGGCGTTGGACGCGCTTCGCCACGACCTCTTTCCGCTTGCCACGCTGGTCACGCCCAACCTCGACGAGGTACGGCTCATCGTGGACATCGGGGTCGTCGATGCCGCCACCCAACGCGATGCGGCACGGGCCCTGCACGCACTCGGCCCGAAGTGGGCGCTGGTCAAGGGCGGCCACCTTCGCTCGTCGTCGCACAGCCCCGACCTGCTCTTCGACGGCACCGACTTCCTCGAGTTCGACGCCGAACGCATCGACACCGGCCACGATCACGGCGCGGGCGACACCCTCGCGGCCGCGACGGCATGCGCGCTGGCACACGGCTACTCGGTGCCGGACGCGGTGGCGTTCGCCAAGCAGTGGGTCACCGAATGTCTGCGTGCCGCGTACCCGTTGGGCCACGGCCACGGCCCGGTGTCGCCGCTCTTCCGGCTCGATCGGGCGCACGATGGATCTTGACGCCATCGCGGGCATCGCGCACGAGCCGGCGGGCACGCCCGTGGGGGCCGTGGTGCTGACCCACGGAGCCGGCGGCAGCCGGGACTCGCCGCTACTGGTCAAGGTCTGCGACCAGTGGGCCGGGCGGGGCTGGCTCGCGATCCGCTTCAACCTGCCGTACCGGCGGCGCAGGCCGAAGGGGCCACCGTCGGGGTCCGCCAAGGCGGATCAGGCGGGTGTCGTCGAGGCGGTCGCGCTGGCCCGCACTCTGGTCGACGGTCCGGTCCTCGCGGGCGGGCACTCCTACGGCGGTCGCATGACGTCGATGGCGGTGGCTGACGGCCTGCCCGTCGACGTCCTCACCCTGTTCTCCTATCCGCTGCACCCACCGGGCAAGCCCGAACGCGCGCGCACCGAACACCTGCCCCGCATCGGCGCACCGACCGTCTTCACCCACGGCACCTCGGATCCCTTCGGCACCATCGACGAACTGCGGGCCGCCGCGGCACTCGTCTCTGGGCCCACCGAGGTCGTCGAGGTCACCGGCGCCCGTCACGACCTTGGCTCCAAGACCCTCGACGTTCCCGCGCTCGCGGTCGACGCCGCACTACGGTCGCTGCGGCCCTGATCCTGCTATCTTGCCGGGATGAGCTGGCCGTCGGGAGATCCCAATCAGCCGCCCGCGTACGGGGCGCCGCCCCCACCCCAGTACGGGCCGCCGGGGGCTCCGCCGCCTCCCCCGATGCCCTATCAACAGGGTCCGTACGGGCCGCCGCCAGGCCAATACGGTCCGCCGGCGGGCTACCCGTACCCCGCGCCGAAGAAGTCACACCGGGGCTTGATCATCGGTCTGGCGGTCCTCGCCGTCGTCCTGCTCGGCGGCCTCGCTGCCGCCGTGATCGTCTTCGTCGTCGCGACGAAGGACAAGGTCATCGCCACCAATCTGGCCACTGGCGACTGCATCACCGACATCCCGGACGGCACGCTGGTGCAGATCGTGCCGAAGGCCGACTGCAGCGAGCCGCACGCCGGTGAGGTGTACGCGGTGCTGACCATGCCGGACGGCGAGTATCCCGGTCAGTCGACGATCGACGAGTGGCAGAACAAGTGCCCAGGCGAACTGGAGTCCTACTCCGCCGATGCCGCGACGGACGATTCGATCGGCGTGTTCGTGCTGTATCCGACGTCGGAGACGTGGGCCCAGGGCGACCGCGAGATCGTCTGCATGGCCACCACGGAGGACAAGCGCAGCGGGTCGATCAAGGGGTGACCGTACCTACCTGATACCTGGGGTACCGTCTCCTCCATGACTTCGGAGCACTTCGACGCGGTCATCGTAGGGGCGGGTTTCGCCGGCATCGGCGCGGCCATTCAGCTCAACCGGCTGGGCTACGACGACTACGTGATCTTGGAGCGCGAGGACGACCTCGGCGGCACCTGGTACGTCAATCACTACCCGGGTCTGGCGGTCGACGTCCCGACCACCACCTACTCGTACTTCTTCGAACCCAACCCGAACTGGTCCCGTCTGTTCACGCCGGGACCGGAGATCAAGCAGTACGCCGACGACGTCGCCTCGAAGTACGACATCCGCAGGCACATGCGCTTCAACACGATCGTCGAGGGTGCGCGCTGGGACGAGGACGCGAGCGCGTGGCGCGTCGCACTTGCCGGCGGTGAGACGCTGGTGGCCCGCTACCTGATCACCGCCACGGGATTCCTGTCGCAGCCGAAGGTTCCGGAGATCCCTGGCATCGAGAGCTTCGAGGGCAAGGTCGTCCACACCACCGAGTGGGAGGACGACTACGACGCCGCCGGACACCGCATCGCGGTGATCGGGACCGGCGCCACCGCCGTCCAGCTGATCCCCGAACTCGCCAAGCAGGCCGCGGATCTCACCGTCTATCAGCGGACCCCGATCTGGGTGGTGCCCAAGATCGACCTGCGCTTCGGCGAGCGCACCAAACGGCTGTTCGCACGAATCCCCTTGACCCAGCGCATCCTTCGCTGGCTGACCGATTCGATCTACGAGATCATGGTCTCCGTCGGGGTGCGCCACTACCGCACCTTCCGCGGGCGGTTCAACGTCTCGGCTTCCGATCTGTCGAAGCTGCACCGATTCGCCGTGATCCGCGATCCCGACTTGCGTCGCCGCCTGGCACCCGACTACGACTTCGGCTGCAAGCGCCCGACGTTCTCCAACGGCTACTACCGCGCGTTCACCAAACCCCATGTGCACCTACAGGACAGCGGCATCGACCACGTCGAGGCCGACGGCATCGTCGGCAACGACGGCAGCAAGAACGTCATCGACACGCTGGTGCTGGCGACGGGCTTCGACCTGTGGGAAGCCAACTTCCCCGCAGTCGAGATCATCGGACGCGACGGCCGCGATCTCGGAAAGTGGTGGCGCGACACCAGATTCCAGGCGTATCAGGGCGTTTCGATGCCGTACTTCCCGAATTACCTGAGCCTGGCCAGTCCCTACGCATTCCTCGGGTTGAACTTCTTCAACACCATGGAGTACCAGATGCGGCTGATGGATCGGCTGTTCACCGAGGTCAAGCGACGCGGGGCGACGACGTTCGAGGTCACCGAGGACGCCAATACGGCCTTCCTGGATCGGATGACCGAACTCCTCGAGGACTCGCTGTTCACGACCGGCAACTGCTCAGGAGCCCATTCGTACTACTTCAACCCAGCGGGAGAGCCGACGCTCCTGCGGCCGTCGTCGACGGAGACGGCCATCAAGGAGGCGTCGGAGTTTCCCCTGAGCGACTATTCAATTGTCTGACTCAATCTCAATTGTCCGATCAGAGAGGATCTTCGGTGACTTACGAGAAGAAGGATTCCCGCGCGGCCGTGTTCGTCGGGCTGGCGCTGGCCGGGACCGGGGTCTCGCACTTCGTCCGGCCGCAGGCGTTCGAGGGGATCACCGTGTCCGCCTTCCCGCGCGACACCCGCAAGCACATCTACACCAATGGCGGCATCGAGACGGCGATCGGTCTCGGGTTGGCCGCTCGGAAGACCAGGAAGCTGGCCGTCGTCGGCCTTCTCGCGTATGGCGCCTACCTCGGGGCCAACATCGCCCGCAACCGGTAACACGCCGGCAAACACCACGAGCGAACTCACAGACAGTCGCGTCCAGCTTCCGCGGCTTCCGGAGGATCGGCAGCTACTCTGCTCGAGGTGCCCCCTGTTACCAGAGTGACTGATGTGTCGATGTTGTCGCGTCGTCGCGTTCTCATGGGCGCGGTGGCCTCGGCGGCGGGCATCGCCCTGGTTCGCTGCGGGGTGAGCGCCTCCAGCCAGGCCGCTCAGGTGCCCGCTCCGGTGGCGGCCGTCGGGCCACCGCTCCCGCCGGAATGGCCGACGCTATTGCCCCCACCACCGGTCGGGGCACGGATGACGCTCCCCGGCGGCGGCGTGCTCAGCGCCCTTCCCGGTCCCGGTGGCGACCTGCTGTCGCTCACCCTCGACGACGGCGTCGACACCGGCGTGGTCCGCGGCTACTGCCAACTGGCCAAGGACACCGGCATTCGCCTCACGATGTTCGTGACGGGGGTCTACTCGTCGTGGACCGAGAATCGCGACGCGTTGCTGCCGCTGGTGGAGTCGGGCCAGGTGCAGCTGGGCAACCACACGTGGATTCACCCGGACCTCACCAAGCTGACGGGGGCTCGGATCGCCGACGAGCTGAGACACACGGATCAGTTCCTCAGGGACACCTTCGGCGTGGATGCGACACCTTACTACCGGCCGCCGTACGGCGCCTACAACGACCTGGTCCAGTCGGTGGCTGGGGATTTCGGCTACACCGAAACCGCGCTGTGGGACGGCAATCTCGGCGATGATCAGATCCTCGCCCCGCGAGACGTCGTCGCGAACGCCGACAAGTACTACACCGCGAACTCCGTCGTGATCGCTCACCTCAACCACCCGCCGGTCACCACCGTCTATCACGAACTCGTCGACATCATCGCGGACCGCAAGCTCCGCACGGTGACGCTCAACGACGTCTTCCTCAAGCCAGAGGCGGCCCGCCTCACCTCCGCCTACCCCGGCTAGCGTCTAGCCCGTGACATCGGCCGAGCAGCCCGCCCTGCGGCGCAGGCTTGGCACCGCCGACGCCGTCGTCATCGGGCTCGGCTCGATGCTGGGCGCGGGGATCTTCGTCGCGCTTGCGCCCGCCGCCGCGGCCGCTGGGTCGGCGCTTCTCCTCGGCCTCGCGGTCGCCGCGGTCGTCGCCTACTGCAACGCCACGTCGTCGGCCCGGCTCGCCGTTCGCTACCCGGAGTCGGGTGGTACCTACGTGTACGGGCGCGAACGCCTCGGGCCGTTCTGGGGATACACCGCGGGCTGGTGCTTCGTCGTCGGCAAGACCGCATCATGTGCCGCGATGGCACTCACGGTCGGCGTCTACGCGTGGCCGGCGTACGCACACGCCGTGGCGGTCTCGACCGTCGTCGCGTTGACGGTGGTGAACACCGTCGGCGTGCAGAAGTCGGCATGGCTCACCCGCGTCATCGTGGCGGCGGTGCTGGCGGTCCTGGCCGCGGTCGTCGTCGTGATCGTCGGATCCGGCGATGCCGAGGTCTCCCGGCTGTCGCTCGGCGCAGGCGTGAACGCCCTTGGCGTGCTCCAGTCCGCGGGTCTGCTGTTCTTCGCGTTCGCGGGCTATGCGCGCATCGCCACGCTCGGGGAGGAGGTGCGCGACCCCACGACGACGATTCCGCGGGCCATCCGCGTCGCGCTGTTCGCCACCCTGGTGGTCTACGCCGTCGTCGCGGGCACGGTGCTGGCCCAACTGGGCGGTGCGGCAATGGCTTCCGCGACGGCACCGCTGGCCGACGCGGTGACCGCCGCGGGCCAGCCCGGCTGGGCTCCGGTGGTACGGGTCGGGGCAGCCGTCGCCGCGCTCGGCTCCCTGCTGGCGCTGACGCTCGGCGTGTCCCGCACGGTGCTGGCGATGGCCCGCGACCGCCACCTGCCGCCGGTTCTCGCCGCGGTGCATCCCCGGTTCAACAGCCCATATCGCGCGGAGGTGGCGGTAGGCGCCGTGGTCGCCCTCCTCGCTGCCACGCTCGACCTGCGCGGCGCCATCGGCTTCTCGTCCTTCGCCGTGCTGGTGTACTACGCGATCGCCAACGCATCGGCATTCACCCTCGGCGCGAGGATGATTCCCGTCGCAGGACTGATCGGCTGCCTGATGCTCGCAGCCACACTGCCACCGACGTCGGTGGTCGTCGGCATCGGCGTCGTGCTGATCGGCGCAGCGGCGTACGCAGTCCGTCGCCCGTAGTCGGTAAACTAGACAGTTTCAACTGTTCAGTTTAAGCTGTCGACATGGGGCAGGTCAGTGAATCGGCGGTAGCGGCGGCGCGCGATCTGCGCGTGATGTTCAGCAGGCTGCGCAGGCGACTACTCGAGGTCGCCACCGCCGACGACCTGACGCCGTCCCAGACCGCGGTCCTGATCCGGCTCATCAAGGACGGCCCCGCGGCGACCAGCCTACTGGCCGGTGCGGAACGCGTGCGCCCGCAGTCGATGGCCACCACGCTGGCCGGCCTCGACCGCCACGGATTGATCGTTCGGACGCCAGATCCCGAGGACGGACGACGGCAGCTGATCACGCTCACCGAGGGCGGCCGCAGGCACGCCGAGAAGGATCGCAGGGTGCGCGAGGAGTGGCTCGTGCTCGCCATGCAGGACCGCTACACCGAACCGGAGCGCCGCGTGATCAACGAAGCGTTGGCACTCCTGGAAAGACTGAACGACTAGCGAAAGGTCATTGATCACTATGGAATTGGGCGTTCACTACATCGACTTCCTGCCCGGCGCGCCGGAGAAGCTCGGCCCGACCCTCGCCGCGACCGCGAAGGCGGCCGAGGATGCGGGGGCCGGCATGTTCACCCTGGCCGACCACCTCTTCCAGATGGAGGCGATGGGCCGGGCCGAGGACCCCTTCCTCGAGGGCTACACGTCGATGGGCTTTCTGGCCGGTCAGACCGACCGCATCCCCCTGACCATGCTCGTCACCGGCGTGACCTATCGGTATCCCGGCGTGCTGGCCAAGACCATGACGACGCTCGACGTGCTGTCGCAGGGCCGCTCGATGTTCGGCATCGGCGCCGCCTGGTACGAACGCGAGCACCTGGCGCTCGGCGTGCCGTATCCCCCGGTCAAGGACCGGTTCGAGATGCTGGAGGAGACACTGCAGATCTGCCAGCAGATGTGGAGCGACGACGACGGTCCGTACGAGGGCAAGCACTACCGGTTGGCCGAGACCATCTGTCAGCCACAGCCGATCCGGCGGCCACCGATCCTGATCGGCGGCGATGGCGAGAAGAAAACCCTGCGCCTCGTCGCGCAGTACGCCGACGTGTGGAACTCCACGTCGGGAATCGACGAGCTGCCACACAAGATCGACGTGCTGCGCAGGCATTGCGACGACGTGGGCCGTGACTTCTCCGACATTCGACTCACCGCAGGCTTCTTCACCGATCCGTTCGCCGATCTCGACGGGTACCTGCGCACCGTCGACCAGTTCGCGGCACTGGGCTTCGACCTGCTCAACTCCGGCCCCTTTCCCGGAAACCCGGATCCGGCCGGCTGGGTGAAACGGCTTGGCGATGAGGTCATTCCGCGTCTGCCCAGCTAGTCGGCTGGCGACATGGGCTCCGATGGTGTGTAGTCCAACCTGTGATCCCACTGACCTGGAAGCCCGTCCCGTCCGACGCGCACGTCGTCGGGCCCGATGAACGGCTGAGCTGGCCGCGCACCATCGGCATCGGCGCGCAACACGTCGTGGCGATGTTCGGCGCCACGTTCCTGGTGCCGGTGCTGACGGGATTCCCGCCCGCCACCACGCTGCTGTTCTCCGGCATTGGCACGCTGCTGTTCCTGATCATCACCGGCAACCGCCTGCCGAGCTACCTCGGGTCGAGCTTCGCGGTGATCGCCCCGGTGACGGCGGCGGTGACGTCGAACGGAACCGGTAGCGCGCTGGGCGGTTTGGTGGCGGTTGGCGTACTGC
>NZ_JBOGDD010001131.1:0-7471 GCF_050701675.1 Mycobacterium sp.
CCGAGGGACCGGCGCCCTCCAGTGTCAGTGGCCTTCGGCGCGGCGCAGGCCGGTTTCGACCACCGCGCGGAACGGTGCCGGCAGGTGGCGCCAGTCGTCGCCGAGATCGGCGGCGATCGGGACGTGATAGGTGGCGCGGCGCGGGGCGGCGGCGGCGGTCCAGGTGTGGTGGATGGTGCGCTCGGGCCGCAGGTCGGGATGGCCGAGGCGGGCGATCGGGCCGGCGGCGAGATGGTCGGCGTCGAACAACCAGTACTGCACGTCGCGCTGCGGCGAGACGAGATAGACACCGACCCAGCCGCCCTCGCCCCCCGGGCGCGGGATGAACTGGTTGGCGAGCGTCGTCGTGTTGGCCGGGTAGAGGTAGCACTGGGTAACCGCGGCGCTGCGGAAGTCGACGGCGGTGAGCGCCGCCGCATGGGTCCCCTCGGGCAGCGTGTTGGGCGGCAGGATGCGATGCGGGCGGTCGCCATAGAGCTGCATCAGGCGGCGGCTGACCAGCGCTTCATCGAAGCCCAGCCAGCTGACGTAGAGCGGGCTGTCGGCCGGGTTGGCCGGGCGCGGATCCCAGCTCCAGACGCCGGCGCCCCAGAGGCGATCGGGTTGCATGACGCGATCGCTCGATACGACGGTCTGCGCGTCGACTGCGACGCGGTAGCGTCCGATGGTCGCGTAGTCGGCGTTGATGAAGCGATCGAGCTGCCAGCGCTTGAAGGGTTCGCCGGTGCGCCAGTGGACGTCGTCGGCGGTGTTGGCGGCGAGAAAGTCGAGGCCGTTGCCGTGCGTCAGCCACAGGTCGATGTGCTCGCCGTCGTCTTCGTAATCGCAGAGCAGGTGGAAGGCCTCGACCGGCACCTCGATCCGGCGGAACGGCAGGCCGCGCGTGCGATTGGCCTCGCTGAGATCCGCCTTGCGGATGACGTACAGGTTCGACACCGGCAGGTGCGGCGCCAGCTTGGGCAGGCCGAGCCACTCGATGCCGCTCTCGATCTGGAACGAGCACGATTCGAGCAGGACGACGAAGTGCCGCGTCGCGCCGATCTCGTGCACGTACTGCGTCAGCCCGGCGCCCGGCACCTCCCAGCTCTGCACCGCGCCGTCGCCGTCCCAGGTGGTCAGGCGCAGCGGCCGTTCGAAGCGCGACAGCGAGGTGCCGTGCTGTGGGAGCGCCTTGCAGGTGTAGTCGTAGAGCAGGCCGTCGCCGCGGTCGTAGTACGGATGGGCGCTGGTCGGCACCGGCGGCGAGAGCAGCGCCAGTCGGGCACTGCCGCCCCATTCGGCCACCGAGCCGACCACCGTCGCGAGCGCCATCGTCGCCGGGTCGATCTCCCACGGACGGTTGAAGTCGGCGGTGAGGAAGACGCGCTCGCCGATGAGGAAGAACGAATTGTTCAGACCGGTCAGCAGCGGCCCGCCGAGCAGGTGGAAGGCGCGCGGGTCTTCGAAGACGTCGAGGTGGGCGAGCGCCGCCTGCACGTCGTAGGCGTGCGTGTCGCGCACGTGCCAGAGAAGCTCACCATCGCCGTCGGGCTGCAGGTCGAAGCGCTGCAACACGCCGGGGGCGAAGATCGAGTGCTGCTGCCACGGCAGCCGCTTGCCCGGCCCGTTGATCCAATGGTGACCGCGGATCGCCTCGGGCCAGCGGCCGTCGAGGAGGCGCATCGCGTAGCTGCGCGCACTGCCCATGCCTTCTCCTAGCGCCGGCAACCGGGCTGTGTCGATCCGCGAACGCCGCGTGTCGATCCGCGTAGGGGCGCGCCGGTGGCGCGCCCGTCGGCGCGCAGCGCGCGCCGCCTCCGCGTTGCGGGGCGGCCAGAACGTGAGCCGGCCCGCAGCGCCGGACCCCTCACCCGGGCACACCGGTCGCGAAGGGGTCAGAGAAAGAAGGAGGAGGCGCAGCGCGTCCGGGCCGATTGCCGCGGCACGTCTGCGCCTCCTCGCGCTGGCTAGTTGGTCACCGTCAACGTGCCGTTGACGCCGATCGTCCCGATCACGTCTCCCCATTGATCACTCATCGTGACCGCCGAGACGGACAGCGTGTGGTTGCCGAGCGGCGCGTTGCTGAGAATCATCGCGCTGCACGTCGCGACGAACCCGTCTGGGAATGGCGGTACCGGATACTCACCGAGATCGATTAGCAGCAACCGCAGCGCGCCGCTGGCGGGGCTGCTGGTGGTGAGCTGCAAGCCGCCGGGCAGGCGCGGATCGCCGGTGCAGTTCGGCACGGTCATCACCGTGGTCGGGAAGCCGATATCGGCGTTGAAGCCGCTGGTCTGGTTGTTGGCTTCGCGCGCCAGCACCGTGAAGGCGACGCTCATGCCGCGCCGAGCGGTGAGCGCCGGGATCGCAAGCTCGGCGTCGCCCGAGCTGCTGAGCGGTGCGAACCCTTCGCCCCCGCCTCCGGCCGCGAGCAGGCCTTCGCCCCCCGATCCAAGGAGGCTTTGGCCGCCCGGTGCCGGGCAGCCGTCGAGACTGCGGTTGACCGCCCTGATCAGCTCGTTGATTGCGACGACCTGGTTGTTGTTCTTGTCGATGCACTGACGCCCCGACCCCGGAGGACCGAGCGCCCAGTTGACGGAGCGGATGAGCTCACCGATCGTCACCGCATTGTCGCTGCAATTGCTGCAATCGCCCTCGCATGTCGTGTTCGCGCAGGGCGTGGAGGTGCCCGTTGCCACTGGCGTCGGCGTCGAGGTCGCGCCGATCGGCGTCGGGGTGCGCGTCGGCGTGCGGGTGGGCGTCCAGGTCCGCGTCGAGGTCGCCAGCGGCAAGCCCTCGTAGGCCCCGATGTCGGCGATGAGCGAACCGTTGCCGTCGCCGTCACGCGGCCGGGGCTCCCCCTCGCGGTCCTCCTGCGGAATGCGCACGACCAGCGTCGGCTTGGCCGTCGGCCGCACGTCGGCCCCTTCGTCGATGCCCCGGCCGGACGCCAGATGCCGGTCATCGGCCGCCAGGGTCGGCAGGGCCTTGATGTTGACGTTCGGCGTGCCCGGCGTCCCCGCCGGACACGCCGAGGTCTGATCGGCGTACATGTTGCTGCCGCACTCCGTCGTCCCGGCGTTGCTGTCGATGAAGATCTTGCCGCGGGTCAGCGTGTTGTACACGCGCAACGTGCCACTGGTGCGCGCGATCTGCTTGCCATTCTGCCCGGTGGGCGGTGCCAGTCCGCCGTCGTTGTCCAGCAGAGTCGACCCGATGATGTGGTTTACCGAGCTGGCAACGGTCAGCGCGATGCCTTCGCGCAAGTTCTTGAAGAAATACGAATTCTCGACCTGAAGCTTCGCTGCTGAGGATACGAGTCCTCGGCCTTGAATATTCTCTCTTACATCTGAGCAGAGCACCTCCGCATCCTGGCCGGCAATAGTGAGGCCGTCACCGCCGGTGTTCTTGCTGGCGGTGGAGCCCCAGAAGTGGACGTCGGTGAGTGCCGTTGACTCGATCTTGAGTCCGAGACCGGTGTTCTCGTTGACGTTGCCCGCCCGGAACGCAAATGACCCAGATGCCGACGCTTCGACCAGCAGGCCGGCTTGGCTGTTCTTCTCGGCGGTGACGTTGTGCAGGCATACGTTGGCCCCCGCGAGTTTTGCCCCGAAGTCATTGTTGGCGAGTGTCAGATTGCTGAGCACGGCATCGGTCCTGCCGGCCTCGACCTTGATCCCGACTGGAAAGCCGCCCGACACCCGCACGCGCTCGATGCGGACGTTGTTGCCGTTGATGAGAATCCCGGCAGAGCCCGCGGGCGGGACGAAGTTCGGGAAGAGCGTGATGCGACCGCTCGTACCGCGGATGAAGACGTTGTTCGCATTGATCTCCAGCGCGTGGGTGAGAGCACATTCGTCGCTCTGGGGGCCTACGAACGCCAAATTGACGCGCCGATTGTTCGTGTTGAACATGTAGGCATTCAGGGCGGCGCAGCTCGTGATCGTGTCCGTCTGAGACGTACTTGGGGTTGGACAGTCTGGAATCGTATTCCCCAAGCACCGCAATTGTGGAACTGGAGTCGGCGTAGCCGCATAGCCGGTGCTCGCCAGCAGGTGAGCCGCGACCACGGCGATCACAGAACGAAGTGAGCGCAGCGATTGCTGGCGATGGCGGCGGAAGATCCATCGCCTCGGTGTTGACGCGATGAAGGGCCTGTTGGTCTTGCTGGTGGAATCACCTGAGTGAAGAAGTCCAAGAACTGTCGCTGTCATGTTCCCCTCCCGATTTATCGTTTAATGATCCGCACGCTAGCAGTGCACTATAAGTGTTGATCAATCCGCGCCGCCCGCGTACCGTCCTGAGGATGAGTTGCAGTTTTTGGGGCGTGCTGGGCGTCGCCGGGGTGATCGCAGTCGCCACCCCGGCCCAAGCCCTTCACTTCCTCGTTCGGGCCTTCATGGAAGCACCGCCGGGCTCAACCCTTGAAGTTCCGGTCGATCTCTACGGAGCCGAGGGAGCGCTGGTGGCGACCGCTCGAAACGATCTCTTGGTTGCGCCACCTCTCGTCATCCGCGCCAAACTCGACGGCACGCCTGACTGCGCGGCTTGGTACTCGGAGTACCCCACCACCTTCACCTCTCTCCCGACGGGTTGTGCCGGCGATGCGTGCACTGGAGTGCGCGCGTCGATCGATGTCACTCCGCCGGTGGATATTCAGGCGATCGTATACTCCTGCATCGTCGAGGTTCCGCCTGACGCGCCCCCCGGATTCTACCCGCTGCTGATCAGCAACGCGGCCGCCACTGACGCCGCCGGTAACGCGCTGCCCACGACCATCGGCAACGCCCTCATCCCGGTCCCCGAGCTGCCGAAGGCCGCAATGCTGTTTGTCGGCACCGCCGAGGGCTACCCCGGCGAGAGCGTGTGGATCGACGTGGCCCTCGAGAGCACGGTCGCCGCGCAGGTCGTCGGCACGGTCGGTTTCATCGAGTACGATCCGCTGACGCCGATCGTCGCCGACGGCATTGGGCGCCCCCATTGCATGGTGAATCCGTCGGTGGGCCAGCAGAGCAGCTTCTACTTCGGATCTCTGCCGTGCTGCTCGCTCGATGTCTTCATCGGCTCCGGAGATTTGCCCGCGTTTCCATCCGGGGCGCCGATGTTCAGCTGTCTCATCACGATCTCGCCGGACGCGCCGCCGGGGGACTATCCGCTCTTCTGTCACACGTCGAACATCAGCGCGTATGACACCGGCTTCATCCGATCGCACTGCAACGGTGGCGCGGTTCGCGTGCTCGCGCCCGAGACGCCGACGCTGACACCCAGTGTCACCCCGCCGCCGAGCTCGACGCCCTCCGCCCGAGCCACCTTCACGCCGACGCTGGTTCAGCCGACCAGCACCCGAACCCCCGCGCCCGCCGACACCTCGACCATACCGCCGTCGCTCACTCCGCGGCCGTCCGACTCCAGCGGCTGCGCCATTGTGGTCCGGCCCGCGTCCAACTCGGCGTGGCTGCTGTGGTCGCCCGTCGCGGCGCTCTTGTGGGCGGGTCTGCGCAGGGCTGGCGTTCACCGCGCCAGGTAGCGCAGAGGGGCAACCCGTAGACAAGTAGGTAAATACCCTGATGGCGGATGCTGCGCGCAACGACATGCGCCGCATCCACCCAGCCAGCCCCTCCTTCGAGGAGCCGCGTTGCGTCGTGGCGGGGAGTTCTCAAGCCTTGGCGGCGTGCACGCGAAGCGACCGGCTGGGCGTCGACGTTCTACACCGGCGTGTGCCACCCGCCGACATCGGGCCGCGTGGCCACTGCTCGCAACCACTTGCACCGCGATTACGAAGACGACGGAAATCACTGACCGCGCCGATCGCCCGCGAAGGACCTTCGCGCCGCGGGCGCGCAAGTGGAAGCTGGGGCCCGCGTCTCGCCGGCAGGTTGGAATGCGTCGGTGAAGCAACAGCTGCTCTTTCATGTCCGTCCTCCGAGTTGATGGGTTGCTGGGTTTAGTAGGGCAATCGGCGCCCAGAGACGCGCCTTCGGTCAGACGCGCTCATGGAGGAAGAGGCTCGATCTCATTCCTGGATTGATTGGGTGCAGTGCCCCAGATACGTGAGCGAGATGGGCCATGGTACTTGGGTCATGTTCGTGACAGCGGGGGTGATCGCCATCGCGATGCCCGCCGGAGCTGCCCGCTTTAGCGTTCGGGCGAACATGGAGGCACCGCCGGGAACGATCCTTGAAGTACCGGTTCGCCTCTTCGGTGAGGGAGCGCTGGTCTCGACAGCTCACAACGAACTGTCCGTAGCCCCCCCCCTGGTGATCCGGGCGAAACCTGATGGCACGCCCGACTGCGTCGATTTCCCTGAGCAACCGGTCGCGGTCTCGTTCGTCACGTTCTCGTTCGTGCCGCCGGCGTGCGTCGGTGCGGCGTGCACCGGAGTCCGCGCCTCGATCGACGTCGTCCCTCCGCAGGACGTTCAGACGATAGTCTACTATTGCACCGTAGAAATTCCGTGGCATGCGCCACCCGGATTCTACCCACTGCTGATTACTAGCGCTGGCGCGACCGATGCGGCCGGCAACGCGCTGCCTACCACCACGCAAGAAGATGCGATCTCGGTGCCCGAGCTGCCCAAATCCGGGATGCTGTTCGTCGACACCGTGGAGGGGCGTCCCGGTGAAAGCGTGTGGTTCGACGTCACCCTCGAAGCGACCGTGGGCGCGCAGGTCATCGGTGTGATCACCGGGGTCGAGTACGACAAGGCGACCCAGATTGTTGCCGACGATCTCGGGGCGCCCCGGTGCTTGGTGAAAGGGGCGTTTGCTACCGAGAGCGACTTCTTTTTCTCGTGCTTCGAGCCCGGCCGATGCGTTGGGGTGTACGTAGACTTCAGAGTGGACGAAGACCCTGACACCGCGTTCCCATCCGGTTCGGTGATGTTCAGTTGCCTGGTGGCGATATCGCCCGCGGCTTTGCCGGGCACCTATCCGCTCTTCTGCCAGAACGTCAGGATCATCACCTACGATACCGGCTCCATCCAATCGCACTGCAACAGTGGCGCGGTTCGCGTGCTTGCGCCCGACGCGCCGACCCTGACGCCCACCGTCACCCCGCAGCCGCCGAGCCCGACCCCCTCCGCTGCTCCCACCCGCACGCAGACGCCCGTCGAGCCCACCAGCACCCGAACCCCCGCTCCCGCCGAGACCTCGACCGTCCCGCCGTCGCTCACTCCGCGGCCGTCCGACTCCAGCGGCTGCGCCATTGTGGTCCGGCCCGCGTCCAACTCGCCGTGGCTGCTGTGGTCGCCCGCCGCGGCGCTCTTGTGGGCGGGTCTGCGCAGGGCTGTCGTTCACCGCGCCAGGTAGCGTAGAGGGACAACCCGTAGACAAGTAGGTAAATACCCTGACGGCCGACACTGCGCGCAACGACATGCGCCGCATCCACCCAGCCAGCCCTCCTTCGAGGAGCCGCGTTGCGTCGTGGCGGGGGAGTTCTCAAGCCTTGGAGGCGTGCACGCGAAGCGACCGGCTGGGGGTCGACGTTCTACGCC
>NZ_JBOGDD010001132.1:0-2269 GCF_050701675.1 Mycobacterium sp.
ACCTCCAGCGGCAAGTTCCTGCTGCCGGGGACCCAGGACGCCCAGGTCGATGCTCTCCGCAGTCATTAGTCGGGTGTTGCCGACCACGACCCGGTGACCATCCACGACCGCGACCGCACCATGACCCGCCACGTTGGTGAAGTCGTGCGCATCGAGGCGGCGTGCACCGGCGGTGTCGGCGTGCTGCACCACCGCGGCCGCCAGCGGATGTTCGGAGTTGCGTTCGACCGCGGCGATCAGCGCCAGCGCCTCGAGTTCGGGCAGACCGTCCACGATCAGGTCGGTCACCTCCGGGGCGCCCAAGGTCAGGGTGCCGGTCTTGTCCATGACCACGACGTCGATCTTCTTCGACGTCTCGATTGCGGTCGCGTTCTTGAATAACACCCCGCGGGCAGCGCCCAAGCCGGTCCCGACCATGATCGCGGTAGGGGTGGCCAGGCCCAGCGCGTCGGGGCAGGTCACCACCACCACCGTGATCGCGAACAACAGTGCTTCGCTGACCGAGCGGCCCACCAGCAGCCACACCACGAATGTGCCCACCCCGCCCAGCAGGGCTACCAGGACAAGCCAGAACGCGGCCCGGTCCGCCAGGCGCTGACCGGGTGCCTTGGAGTTCTGCGCCTCCTGCACCAGCTTCACGATCTGGGCCAGCGCGGTGTCCGCACCGACCTTGGTGGCCCGGACCCGCAGTGTCCCCGTGGTATTGATGGTGGCCCCCACCACCTCGTCACCAGGGCCCTTGTGAACCGGCAGGCTTTCACCGGTCACCGTGGACTCATCGACGTCGCTGTCTCCGTCCTCCACCACCCCGTCGACGGCGACCTTGGAACCCGGCCGAACCAACAGCAGATCACCCACCACGACCTGATCGGTGGGGATCTCCACCGACTCACCGTCGCGCAGCACAGTCGCCATGGGCGGGGCCAGCTTGAGCAGCGCGCGAACCGCGTCATTGGCGCCGCCCCGCGCCCGCATCTCGAAGTAGTGCCCGAGCAGCACGAACGCCGTCAGGATGGTCGCCGCTTCGTAGAAGACGTCGCCGCCCCCGCTCAGCGTGACCCCGACCGAGTACACCCAGCCGGCACCGACGGCGACCGCAACGAGCACCATCATGTCCAACGTGCGAGCCCTCAGCGCCCGCACCGCCCCGGCGAAGAACACCTGCGCCGAGTAGAAGATCACCGGAACGCTCAGAATCAGCTGAAACACGTCGTCGCGCAGCCCAAACGGCGCCGCCACGGAGAACCCGAACACGTCGCGCCCGATCCGGGACCACAACGTGATCACCACCCCGAACACCACCGCGACCAGGAAACGGTCACGCATGTCGCGGATCATCGCGGCCATCGACATCTCACCGTGCCCGCCGTGCCCCATCACCTCGGCCGGCGTCCCCGTCCGACCCGTTCCCAGTTCCCCTGCGGCGCTGCGGTCGTGGGCTGGCTGGCCCGCGTGGTCAGCAGCTTCATCGGCGGTGCCGGATGACCGCTTCGCGTCGGTGGCCGGCGCCGGCACGGCGCACAGGTGATCCGGGACGGATTCACCTCGACAGTGATATCGGCACTCTCGAACCCAGCCGGCGAGGTGCTCCACCGTGGTGCGATCCGGGTCGTATCGCACCGTCACGGTCTGAGCAACCGGATTGGCTTCCGCGCCAACGACTCCCGGTCGTCGACCGAGGACTGTCTCCACCACGTTCTTTTGACTCGCCCACTGCACGCCGTCGAGTTCCAGCACCACGGTGCGCACACCCGCGACAGGGCCACCTGTCTCCATGTCGTTCACCCGTTCGGACCTCCATCCACCGTGTCGTTCATTCAATCGACGCCGCCGACCTCGACGCGAACAGAGTTGTCGGGGCAGCGTCTCGACTGTGGATCTACGTACCAACGTAGTAGAAGGTCGGCTGCGCGGTGGTGATTCTCGCGATCGTCGGGCAGCAGATCCGTTGACTCCGGCCGAACACGCTCGGCTCATCGGTTTTGTGGCCTTGCAGCATTTATGTCCCGTCTTACCGCGAAGCAAGCGAGGGTTCATCCAAACTTCGCTTGCGTGCTGATTCGATGACTGTCAATATCGATGTATGTCGAACCCAGATCAGGCGGTGGAGGACGTCTGCTGCGTCACGCCGCCGCTGCTGCGCGAGCCGTTGAGTGAGCCCGCAGCCGTCGAGATGGCCAAGAAGTTGAAGGCGCTGGCCGACCCGGTGCGTTTGCGGTTGTTCAGTGCCATCGCCAGCCATTCCGGCGGCGAGGCCTGTGTGTGCGAT
>NZ_JBOGDD010001133.1:0-1603 GCF_050701675.1 Mycobacterium sp.
GCTTGACGAAGGCGGGTACCCAGTTGTGTGAGGTGTCCGCAAGCTGGCCCAGCACCGGCGTGAGTTCCCCGGTGATCTTCACCAGTTGATCGGTGTGGTTGGTCAGCGCGGTCTGCGTGGTGCCCACGGTGTGCACGCCGCCGTCGATCAGCGCGGTGAGTTGGTCACGCTGTTCCACTAGGGTCTGCATCGGTTCGACTGCCTCGTGAAGTGCATCGACCAGTTCTGGCGCCGTCTGCTGCAGTCCGCGGGTCGCGTCGATCAGCGCGGAAACCGTCGAGGGCCCGGGTTCACTGGCCACCACCGCGTCGAGCTGGTCGATCAGGCGGTTCAACTGGGCCCCGCTGACCAGCAATTCGGTGCGGCGATTCTCGGTGGCCGCGTTGATCGCGGCCAGGACTCCCACCGTCTTGTCCTCACGACCACGTCCGGTCGCGGCGAGGATGTCGCGCAACTTGCTGATCGTGGTCTGGAAGAGAACCGTTGGTAGTTCGGTGTCTTCGGGGATCTTCGCCCCGGCACGAATCGCGGGACCCGGCCCGCGATCGACCAACTGAACCGAGGACACCGCGAACACGTTGCTGGGCACCACCCGTGCGGTGACCGATGCGGGGATCGACGGCGCGTAGACGGGATTGAGGTCGATCTGCACGTAATTCGGCTCACCGTTGGCCGCCGGGGTGACGGCGTTGACCATCCCGACCAGTACGCCGTGGTACTTGACGTCCGACCGCTGCGGCAGTCCGTCGCCCACGTTGACGAGGGCGGCCACCACCCGGACATACCGGTCGAGTCGCCCGGTGGCCTTCACCAAGAGCAATGCCGACACGACCGCCGCCAGCACCAGAAGCGCGACACCACAACCGAGCAGCTGCCGATCCGTGGCCCCGCGGCCGTCTGGTTCAAGGGAATTCCCCATCTATCCGCCGAACCTGGCGCCGGAGTTGACGGACCACAGCGCCATGGTCAGCAGCATGTTGACCACGATCACCACGGTGATACTCGCCCGCATGGCATGTCCTGCAGCAACTCCCACACCCTCAGGTCCGCCGCTGGCGTAGAAGCCGTAGTAGCACTGCACGGTCGACGCGATCCATACGAAGATGACGGTCTTGATCAGTGAGTAGACGATGTCCCGGCCGACCAGCATCAGCGAGAAGTAGTGCAGATACGAGCCGGTTGAGCCGCCGCTGATGAGATACACCACGACCTGCGTCGTCAGGTAGCTCACCGCAAGACACGCCACATACAGGGGAACCACCGCGACGACGGACGCCATCAGTCGTGTGGTCACCAGGTACGGGATGGGGCGGACCGCGATCGCGCCCAGCGCATCGATCTCTTCTGCGATGCGCATGGATCCGAGTTGAGCGGTGAATCGGCAGCCAGCTTGGGTCGCGAAGGCCAACGACGCGGCGATCGGCGCCAGCTCGCGGGTGTTCACCAACGAGGAAATGATGCCGGTCGCGGGGCCGAGGCCGAGCAGGTCGAGGAAGTTGTACCCCTCGATGCCAACCAGGGCGCCCACGGTGATACCGAGAACGACTGCTACGCCTGCGGTGCCACCGCCGACCACCAGAGAGCCGTTGCCCCAGGCGATGTC
>NZ_JBOGDD010001134.1:0-8351 GCF_050701675.1 Mycobacterium sp.
CACCTGGACGCCCGTGGTGCTCATCAAGGCGGCCACGTCGTCGAGGTACTGGGGAAAGTTCTCGATGTCGGTATCGTCTCGGCCCGCGGCACCGCGGAGCGCCATCGACGTCACGGGGTCCGAGCCCGGGGCGCGGCCGATGCCGAGGTCGATGCGGCCGGGCGCGGCGGCCTCGAGCAGCGCGAACTGCTCGGCGACCGCGAGCGGCGCGTGGTTCGGCAGCATCACCCCGCCGGAGCCCAACCGCAACTGCTTGGTCTGAGCGGCCAAATAGGCGATCACCACCGGTGGGCTGGTCGCCGCCACCGCCGGCATGTTGTGGTGTTCGGCCACCCAGAAACGCGTGTAGCCCAGCTCGTCGGCGGTCTGCGCGAGACGAGCCGTCGCCGCAAGCGCGTCGGACGTGCTCTGGTCGCTGCGGACGGGGACGAGGTCGAGTACCGAGAGTCGCACGCAACATTCAACCGCCGACCGCTGCGGATCGTTCCCCACCCCCGCGATTTGTGTGCATCCACCGGCGCTCACCGCCGGTCAGACACCGCAAGTCGCTACGGATGGGCGATGCGGCGGGCGGCCGCGAAGACGTCGTCGAGCATCGCCGGCGTCAGCCTGCCGGTGAAGGTGTTCTGCTGGCTCGGGTGGTAGCAGCCGATGAGTGCGACGTCACCGAGTTGAGCGATCGCCAGATGCCCGAACTTCGGCAGTGGTCTGCTGACGGTGCCGCCGCCGGCACGCACCATGTCCAGTGCCACCCGCCACGCGAACCCGCCGAGCGCGACGATCACCCGAACGGTGCCCCGGACGAGCCGCCACTCGGCATCCAGCCACGGCGCGCACGTCGCACGTTCCTCCGGCGTCGGCGCATTGTCCGGGGGCGCACACCGGACCGCGGCCACCACCCGGGTGTCGTTGAGCACCAACCCATCTGCGGCGTCGACACTCAACGGCGAACTCGCAAGGCCGGCGCGGTAGAGCGCGGCGAACAGAAAGTCGCCACTGCGGTCGCCGGTGAACACCCGCCCGGTCCGGTTGGCGCCGTGCGCGGCAGGCGCGAGACCGACGATCAGGATCTGCGGCGTCGCCGACCCGAAACCGGTCGCCGGCCTGCCCCAGTACGGCTCATCGGCGTACGACCGGCGCTTCTCGACGGCGACCTGCTCGCGCCAGTCCACCAGCCGGCGACACGCGCGGCACACGCTGACCTGCGCGTCGAGATCGTCGACCGACCGGGTGCGCCCGGCCATGGCGCGCACTCGCGCCGCTGTGGTCGCCACCGGGGTGTCGGGCAGCGCCGGGTCCCCCGGCCAGCCGGACCCGGCGGGTACCGGCGAACCGAAGGGCTCACCCGTCCGGGGATGCGGCAGCGTCACCCCATCACTGTGCACGGGCGCGAAAAGAGCTCGCGGCCCGGGCAGGCCCGTGGTTGGATTCCACCCGATATCCCATGACGAACTCCAAGCGTGGACCGACCTACCTGATCCTGTTCGCCGCGCTGATGGCAGGCGCTGGCAATGGGATTTCGTTGATCGCGTTCCCCTGGCTGGTGCTGCAGCGCAACGGCTCTGCACTGGACGCCTCGATCGTCGCGATGGCGGGCACGTTGCCGCTCTTGGTGGCCACCCTGATCGCGGGTGCGGCGGTCGACTACCTCGGGCGACGACGGGTGTCGATGATCTCCGATGCCCTCTCGGCCGTGTCGGTGATCGCCGTGCCGCTCATCGCTCTGACCTATGGGGCGGACGCGATCAACGTCGCGGTGCTCGCCTCGCTGGCGGCACTCGGCGCGTTCTTCGACCCGGCGGGCATGACGGCGCGCGAGTCCATGCTGCCCGAAGCCGCAGCGCGCGCCGGCTGGACGCTGGACCACGCGAACAGCGTTTATGAGGCCGTGTTCAACCTGGCCTACATCGTGGGCCCTGGCATCGGCGGGCTGTTGATCACCACGCTCGGCGGCGTGAACACCATGTGGGTCACCGCGGGAGCGTTCGTGCTGTCGATGGCCGCGATCGCGGTGCTGCGCCTCGAGGGCGCCGGCAAGCCCGACCGCGACGCCCTGCCCGAAGGCATCTGGGCAGGCGTGGTGGAGGGGCTGTCGTTCGTCTGGAACATGAAGGTGCTGCGCACTCTGGCGTTCATCGACCTGGCCGCGACCGGGCTGTACATGCCCATGGAAAGTGTACTTTTTCCCAAGTACTTCACCGATCGCAACGAGCCTGCGCAGCTCGGCTGGGTGCTGATGGCCCTGTCGGTCGGCGGTCTGGTCGGCGCACTCGGCTACGCGGTCACGTCAAAGTACGTGAAGCGGCGCACGACGATGCTGATCGCGGTGCTGACGCTGGGCGTGGCGATGACGATCATCGCATTCCTGCCACCGCTGCCGGTGATCCTGGTGCTGTGTGCGATCGTCGGCTTCGTCTACGGGCCGATCGCCCCGATCTACAACTACGTCATGCAAACCCGCGCACCGCAGCATCTGCGCGGACGCGTGGTCGGCGTGATGGGGTCGCTGGCCTACGCGGCGGGGCCCCTCGGGTTGATCCTCGCCGGCCCCTTGGCCGACGCGGCGGGTCTCGGGGCGACGTTCTTCGCACTGTCACTCCCGATGGTGGCGCTCGGCATCGTCGCGCTGCTGTTGCCGTCGCTGCGCGATCTCGACCGCGCCCCGGAACGGGGTACGTCCGAATCGACCACTCCCGCAAGCTGAGAGGAACCCATGCCTGACATGCGCGCCACATTGCGGGCACTGCCGGTACTCACTGGTGCCGCACCCGCCTTCGACCCGACGTGTGCCCCCGACGATCCGGTCGCGCTGTTCGTCGAGTGGTTCGCCGCGGCGGTGGACGCTGGCGTGCCCGAGCCGCATGCGATGACGCTGTCCACCGTCGACGAGCTGGGAGCGCCCGACGCCAGAATGCTGATATTGAAGGACGTCGATGCGGCCGGCTGGCACTTCGCCGTCAGCGAGGCAAGCCGAAAGGGTGCCGACCTCGGCTCGAATCCGGTTGCGGCGCTGACGTTCTACTGGCCGATGCTGGTCCGCCAGGTCCGCGTGCGGGGGCCCGTCGTCGCCGATCCGCCGGAGGTGACCACAGCTGACTTCCTGGCCAGATCTGCAGAGGCACGCGCGTTGGCTCTGATGCTGCGACAGAGCCAAAACCTGGCGGATACAGCGGATTTGGACGTTGCCGTGGCGAAGGCCCGCGCCGAACTCAAGGCCGACCCCGCCCTGGTCCCCGACGAGTGGGTTTCCTACGCCGTGGCGCCCGAACGGGTCGAGTTCTGGCAGGGCGACCCAGAACGACGTCATCAAAGGCTGCTCTACACCGCCGATCTCGACGCGCCGGGCGGCTGGAGCCGAACACGGCTGTGGCCCTGAGAACCGACAAGTGCAGAACCGCTGTGGGCGCACGCGGAGAGAAACTCACCTCGAAACGGTTAAGCTCAATCGAAATGTGACACCCGCCACAATGAGGTGAGCCCATGTACCAGCAAGTTCTCGATCCGATCGCCAACTCACTGCCCTGGAGCGCCGCGGTCGCGGCGCTCCCCCTGCTTCTGCTGTTCGTCATGCTCGGCGCCTTCAAGGTGACCGCATGGGTGGCGTCGCTCGTCTCCCTCGCAGTGAGCATCGTGATCGCCGTCGTGGTCTACGGCATGCCCGTCGGGCAGACCCTGCTGGCCGGATCCGAGGGCGCTGCGTTCGGCTTCTTCCCCATCCTGTGGATCGTGATCAACGCCATCTGGGTGTATCAGATGACCGTGGAGACAGGGCATTTCGACGTGCTGCGGCGCTCCTTCGGCTCGGTCAGCGACGACCAACGCATCCAGGCGATCATCATCGCGTTCTCGTTCGGCGCGTTGATGGAGGCGCTCGCCGGCTTCGGCACCCCGGTAGCGGTGACCTCGGTGATGCTGATGGCACTCGGCTTCAAGCCGATGAAGGCGGCCGTGCTGGCACTGGTTGCCAACACCGCGCCGGTGGCATTCGGTGCGATGGCCACACCCATCATCACCCTGGCCAAGGTCACGGAGCTGCCCGTCGACACGCTCGGCGCGATGGTAGGGCGGCAGACTCCGATCCTCGCCCTGCTCGTGCCGCTGGCCCTGGTGGCGATCGTCGACGGCCGCCGCGGCATGCGCGAGACATGGCCGGCCGCGGTGGTCTGCGGCGTCGTGTTCGCGGTCGCGCAGTACGCCACGTCGAACTTCCTGTCCGTACCGCTGGCCGACGTCGTCGCCTCGTTGCTGTCGGCCGCCGCCGTGGTGGCGCTGGTGCGGGCGTGGCAGCCGCGCTCGTCGTACACGGAGCAGCCTGCCGTCGTCGCCGGTGCGGCGGGTGGGAGCGAAGCGACCGGGGGATCAGGTCCGGCGTTGGGGGGACACCCGCTTGCTGGCGAGAGCGACCCAGCAGCGCGGGTCGCCGACGCGAAGGACCATCACGACTCACGAGCAGACGTCGTCAGGGCGTACGCGCCCTACGGAATCATCATCGGGGTCTTCGTGATCTGCCAGATCCCCGCGGTGAAGAGCCTGCTCGACAAGGCGACGTTCGCCTTCAACTGGCCCGGCCTCAGCGTCGCCGACGCCGAGGGGGACCCGTTGAGCCTGACCAAGTTCACACTGAACCTGCTGACTTCTCCCGGCACCCAGATGCTCGTCGCGGGTGTTCTGACGATGATCGCACTGAAGCTCTCCGCGCCACGGGCGATCAAGGCGTACGGGGCGACACTGCACCAGCTGCGCTGGGCGATCCTCACGGTGATGACGGTGCTGGCGTTGGCCTTCGTCATGAACGTCTCCGGTCAGACGATCACCCTCGGCACCTGGATGGCAGGTGCAGGCGCGGCATTCGTCCTGCTGTCCCCCATCCTCGGCTGGCTCGGCGTTGCGGTCACCGGCTCCGACACGTCGGCCAACTCACTGTTCGGCGCGCTGCAGGTGACCGCGGCGAATCAGGCCGGGCTTTCGGAGATTCTGATGGCCGCGTCGAACAGTTCCGGCGGTGTACTCGGGAAGATGGTTTCGCCACAGAACCTCGCCATCGCGGCGGCCGCGGTCGGCCTGAACGGCAAGGAGGGCGACATCTTCCGTCGGGTGGTCCTGTGGAGCCTCGGGTTCCTTGTCCTGCTGTGCATCATCTCTGCATTGCAGGCCTCGCCCGTGCTTTCGTGGATGGTTCCGTGACGCGCCTCGTAGTCTCGAGGTGTGAGCACGGACACGTTGGCTGAACTGGCTGCTGAACTTCCCGAGGGCACGGTGGTGACCGATCCCGACATCGTGGCGTCCTACCGGCAGGACCGCGCCGCCGATCCTGATGCGGGTACCGCGATTGCGGTGGTCCGGCCCCGGCGCACCGAGGAGGTGCAGACCGTGATGCGCTGGGCCAGCGCGCACCGCGTACCCGTCGTCCCGCGCGGTGCGGGGACCGGCCTGTCCGGTGGGGCGACGGCCCTGGACGGCGGTATCGTGCTGTCCACCGAGCGGATGCGCGACATCGTCGTCGACCCCGTCACCCGCACCGCGGTGACCCAACCGGGTCTGCTCAACGCCGAGGTCAAGAAGACCGTCGCCGAGTACGGGCTGTGGTATCCGCCGGATCCGTCGTCGTTCGAGATCTGCAGCATCGGCGGCAACATCGCCACCAACGCCGGCGGGCTGTGCTGCGTCAAGTACGGCGTCACTAGCGACTACGTGCTGGGGCTGCAGGTGGTACTGGCCGACGGCACCGCGGTACGGCTCGGCGGCCCACGCCTGAAGGACGTTGCGGGACTGAGCCTGACGAAGTTGTTCGTCGGTAGCGAGGGAACCCTCGGCATCGTCACCGAGGTGACGTTGAAGCTGCTGCCCGCGCAGCACCGCGGCTGCACCGTGGTCGCGTCCTTCGACCGCGTGCAGGACGCCGCGAATGCGGTGGTCACCATCACCGGCAAGATCCGGCCCTCGATGCTGGAGTTCATGGACGGTGTCGCCATCAACGCCGTCGAGGACAAGCTCAAGATGGGGCTGAACCGCAACGCCGCCGCGATGATGGTGGCCGCGACCGACGATCGAGGTCCCGCCGGCGTCGAGGACGCCGAGTACATGGCGCAGGTGTTCACCGATTCCGGTGCTACCGAGGTGTACTCGACGGACGATCCCGACGAGGGTGACGCCTTCGTCGCTGCGCGCCGCTTCGCGATTCCGGCGGTCGAGGCGAAGGGTTCGCTGCTCCTCGAAGACGTCGGGGTGCCGCTGCCCGCGTTGGCCGACCTGGTGGCAGGGGTGGAGAAGCTCGCCGAACGGCACCGGTTGTTGATCTCGGTCATCGCCCATGCCGGCGACGGCAACACCCACCCGTTGATCGTGTTCGACCCCAACGACCACGCCCAGACCCAGCGCGCCCACACCGCGTTCGGGGAAATCATGGATCTCGCCATCGGCCTTGGTGGCACCATCACCGGCGAACACGGCGTCGGCAGGCTCAAGCGCCCGTGGCTCGAGGGTTACCTGGGTCCGGAGGCGATGGAGTTGAATCACCGCATCAAGAGGGCACTCGATCCGGACGGCATTCTCAACCCCGGCGCCGCGATCTAGGCTGCGTCCACCGCGGCGATCCTTCGGTTGGCGATCGCAATGCGAACGAGCCTTCCCCGGTCTGGGGGAAGGCTCGCCGTCTCAGGGCTCAGTTCATGTGATTCGGGCCGTGGTGCTTCTGCCAGCCCGGGGCCTGCGTCGGCACGGGCGTGGCGTAGGTCTCCGGGTAGTACTGGTAGCCGGGGCCGCTCGGTGCAGGCGCTGTGGTGGTTGGCGTGGCGTTCGCCATGCCGGCCAGGCCGAGGGCCGCGCCGCCGATGATCCCCGCGGCTATTGCGGGCACTGCAATGAAGCGGGCGTAGGTGCGGGTGATACTCGTCATCTCATGAATCCTTCTGTGTGAGTCTGCTTTTCGGTTAACCTCCGGTGTGTTCCGGCGATGGGACAACTATGACGCGGCGCGGGCGCGGTGTATGTCGGGCAAACGGTGGAGGCACCGGATGAACTGGAGTTCCACTGAATGGGGGATGCCCGGGGCGGCCGAGCGTGCGCCGTCTGCCAAGTCCATCCGGCGTGTTGCGGACAGACACGCCCGCTCGCGCCAGGGAGGGGACGGGCGCTGGCGCCAGGGAGGGGGCGAGACTTGACACAACGGCATTGTTGTCGTATTCATGAGACATGTCATCACTTTTGTCTCGGGACAGTTCGGCCCGGTTTCAGCTGGCGAACGCCGCGACCTGGGTCGAACCGTGGCCGATGTACCGGGCACTGCGCGACCACGACCCCGTGCATCACGTCGTGCCGGACAACCCCGACCACGACTACTACGTCTTGTCACGCCATGACGACATCTTCACCGCCGCCCGCGACCACCAGACGTTCTCCTCGGCGCAGGGTCTGACGGTCAACTACGGCGAGCTCGAGATGATCGGACTGGCCGACAACCCGCCGATGGTCATGCAGGACCCGCCGGTGCACACCGAGTTCCGCAAGCTGGTGTCGCGTGGCTTCACCCCGCGCCAGGTCGAGGCGATCGAGCCGAAGGTCCGCGAGTACGTGCGAGAACGGGTCGAACGCATCCTCACCAACGGCGGCGGCGACATCGTGGCCGAGCTGTTCAAGCCGCTGCCGTCGATGGTCGTCGCGCACTATCTCGGAGTGCCCGAGTCCGACCGCGACCAGTTCGACGGATGGACCGAAGCGATCGTCGCCGCCAACACCGCCGAGGGCGGCATCGGCGGAGCGCTCGAGACACTCGGCGACGCGCTGGGCGCGATGATGACCTACTTCACCGCTCTGATCGAACGCCGACGCGTCGAGCCCGAGGACGACACTGTCTCGCACCTGGTGGCCGCAGGCGTCGGCGCCGACGGCGACATCGCGGGCGTGCTGTCGATCCTCGCATTCACGTTCACCATGGTCACCGGCGGCAACGACACCACGACCGGCATGCTCGGCGGGTCGGTGCAGCTGCTGCATCAGCGACCCGATCAGCGACGGCTGCTGGTCGAAAACCCGGGATTGATAGGCGATTCCGTCGACGAGCTCCTTCGTCTCACCTGCCCCGTCCAGATGCTGGGCCGCACCGTGACCCGCGACGTGGTCATCGCAGACACCACGATCCCCGAGGGTCGCCGCGTGATGTTCCTCTACGGGTCGGGCAACCGCGACGAGCGGCAGTACGGCGACGACGCCGGCGAACTGGACGTCACACGCAAGCCGCGCAACATCCTGACCTTCAGCCACGGGGCGCACCACTGCCTTGGCGCAGCGGCGGCCCGCATGCAGTCGCGAGTGGCACTGCAGGAGCTCCTGGCCCGCATTCCCGACTTCGAGGT
>NZ_JBOGDD010001135.1:0-5077 GCF_050701675.1 Mycobacterium sp.
GGATTACCCCCACGCCTTTTCGTGGCGGGCGTGGGGGTAATCCACGTTCGGCGGGATGAGAAAGCTAGAACAGCGCGTTGGCGAGATTGCGTCGGCCCGCGACGACCCTGGGGTCATCCTGCGGGAACAGCTCGAAGAGTTCCACCAGGCGCGTGCGGACGGTCGCTCGGTCGTCGCCTGCCGTGCGGCGCACCAGACCGATCAGGCGGTTGAAGGCCTCCTCGACGGAGTCCAGCGCCACCTCGACGTCAGCAGCCGCGAACGCCGCTTCGACGTCGCCGGGCGAGGCGTCGGCCACCGCGACCGAGTCCGCAGGCCGCGTCGTCGCGCGCTGCAGGAACGCGATCTGACGCAGCGCGTCCTTCGCCTCGACGTGGTTGGGCTGGGCGTCGAGAATCGCCTGGTAGGCGGCGAGCGCCTCGTCGAAGTCGCCGTCGTCCCACAGGGCGCGCGCCCGTTCGAGCTCCGGATCGGCTTCTTCTGCACCCTCGGGTGCGTCGCCGCCGGCGAGCTTGCCCGCGGTGGCGCTCAGCAGGGAATCGACCCAGCGACGCAGCTGCTCGGGCGGTTGCACGCCCTCAAAGCTGGAGATGGGCTGTCCGCCCGCGACGGCCACGACGGTGGGCACCGCCTGCGCCCCGAACACCTGCGCCACCCGCGGTGCGGTGTCGACGTTGACCGTGGTCAGCGCCCACGTGCCGCCATCGGCCTCCGCCAGGGCAGCCAGCGCGTCGCCCAGCTGTGCGCTGGCCTCGCTACGTGGCGTCCACAGCAGGACGACGACGGGGATCTGATTGGACCGGGCGAGCACCTCTGCTTCGAGGTTGGCCTCGGTGATGTCGAGACCGGCGGGCGCGGCGCCCGCGGCGCCGTCCCGGGATGGTGGTGGCTGCTTGAGCGCAGAAAGGTCAAACGCGCCGGCGAGCGCGGGGCCGACGGATGGACGTGGACGTGTCACACGACAAGTTTGTCACGTCGTTTCGCCGACCGGCGGAGCGGCCACGGCGGCGGCGCGGGCACCGAGGCGTCCCGTCCGTTCGGCCCATATGAGGAAGATCACACTGCCCAGCGGCACGATGCTCGCCAGCAAAGCCAAGACCCACACGCGGGCGCCCCACTTGAACGCCATGCCCACCAACAGCGCAGCAACGACGAACGCTATGAACACCAGCCCGTGGGCCATCCCGAAGATCTTCACGCCCACCTCGGTGCGGGGTGTGCCGAGGTACTTGAAGTACATCCCGATCAGCAGACCGACCCACGTGACTGCCTCTGTAAAGGCGATCAACCGGAACCAGCCCGCAACCTTGTGGGCATCGAACGTGCTCGTCATGGCCGCCATTGTGCCTGAACGCGCGGCTAGCTACTACGCTGCGTCGTTGACCAGTGTGCGGGCCTCAGGGGCGACGCAGGATCAGGGCATCGCCCTGCCCACCGGCACCGCAGAGCGCCGCGACGGCGTAACCCGAACCACGCCGGGCCAGCTCGAGGGCGGCGTGCAAGGTGATCCGCGCGCCCGACATACCGATCGGGTGACCGATGGCGATGGCGCCGCCGTCGGTGTTGACCTTCGCGCCGTCGATCCCCAGCTCCTTGGTGGAGGCCAGCGCGACCGCCGAGAACGCCTCGTTGATCTCGATGACGTCGAGTTGGTCGAGCGAGATGCCCTCCTTGGCGATCGCCTTCTTGATCGCGTTCGCGGGCTGGCTCTGCAGCGTCGAGTCCGGCCCTGCCACGACGCCGTGGGCGCCGATCTCACACAACCAGTCGAGCCCCAACTCCTCGGCCTTGGCCTTGTTCATCACGACGACCGCACAGGCGCCGTCGGAGATCTGGGACGCCGACCCGGCGGTGATGGTGCCGTCTTTGCGGAAGGCTGGCCGCAGCCCGCCCAGCGACTCGGCGGTGGTGTTGGCCCGAATGCCCTCGTCCTCGGCGAACTCGATCGGGTCGCCCTTTCGCTGGGGGATCTTCACCGGGACGACCTCGTCGGCGTACACGCCGTCCTTCCACGCAGCCGCCGCCAGTTGATGCGACCGCGCAGCGAACTCGTCCTGCTCCGCGCGGGTGAACTTGTCGACGTCGTTGCGCTGCTCGGTGAGCGCGCCCATCGGCTGATCGGTGAATACGTCGTGCAGGCCGTCGTAGGCCATGCTGTCGAGCACCTTGACGTCGCCGTACTTGTATCCCGACCGGCTGTCCATCAGCAGGTGCGGCGCCTTGGTCATCGACTCCTGACCACCTGCGACCACGACGTCGAACTCGCCAGCCCGGATGAGCTGGTCGGCCAACGCGATGGCGTCGATGCCGGACAGGCACATCTTGTTGATGCTCAGCGAGGGCACGTCCCAGCCGATACCCGCGGCGACGGCGGCCTGGCGGGCGGGCATTTGCCCGGCACCCGCGGTGAGCACCTGACCCATGATCACGTACTCGACAGCCGAGGCCGCCACCCCTGCCTTATCCAGCGCTCCGGCGATGGCGACGGCACCGAGGTCACTCCCGGAGAAGTCCTTGAGCGAGCCCATCAGTTTGCCGACCGGCGTACGGGCTCCAGCTACGATCACCGACGTCGTCATTTGCTACCTCCATGGGCCGTGTTGCGGGAAATGTGTGGCCAATCACATTACGAAAACATTCCGGTAAAGGTTACCGTGACTAAATGACGACCGAGCATGTTGGTACGCGTTCCGTGCTGTCGAGCGCCCTCGTGACAGCCGTCGACCACGTTGGCATCGCGGTCCCCGACCTCGACGTTGCGATCAAGTGGTATCACGACCATCTCGGCATGATCGTGCTCCACGAAGAGGTCAACGACGATCAGGGCATCCGGGAGGCCATGCTGTCGGTCCGCGGCGCTCCGAAGGGCAGCGCCCAGCTGCAACTGATGTCCCCGTTGGACGAGAATTCGACGATCGCCAAGTTCATCGACAAGCGCGGTCCCGGGCTGCAGCAGCTGGCCTACCGCACCAGCGATCTCGACACCCTGTCGGATCGGCTGCGCAAAGACGGCATGCGGCTCATCTATGACGCCGCCCGTCGCGGCACGGCAAACTCGCGGATCAACTTCATCCACCCGAAGGACACCGGCGGCGTGTTGATCGAGCTGGTCGAGCCCGCCAGCGACGAGCACTAGAAGAGCACTGACCGCTACGACCACTTCCTGGTCGGTCCGCGCGTCGCGCGATTGCTCCAACACGGCGTGTGCCAATGCCGTCGATCGTCGATGGCGGACTCACCCATGTCGGTCGGCCACACGACCACGTGCGGCGTGGCCGGTCTGATCTCCTGATCACACCCGGGACAGCGGTATACCTTGGTCGCCCTCGACGCGGCGACCGGCTTGACGTCGTAGCCGTATCCGTCCGGCCCGAGCTCGACGCGGCGCGACTCTGGCAGCGGCCGGAGGGACCGCTGCCTGCGGGCTGGTGTGCGGCGCCTGGCCATGGCACCAGTGTAGGGCCTCAGAACAGTCGGAACTCGGAACTATCAAGGCCGCGCATCTGGTCATAATCCAATGTCACGCAACGTATTCCGCGGTCGACCGCGAGCGTGCGCGCCTGAGGCTTGATCTGCTGGGCGGCGAAGACGCCGCTCACCGGCGCCAGAACGGTGTCCCGGTTCAAGAGGTCCAGGTAGCGGGTGAGCTGCTCGACGCCGTCGATCTCGCCGCGCCGCTTGATCTCGACGGCCACCGAGCGCCCCGTCTCGTCTCGGCACATCAGGTCGACGGGACCGATCGCGGTCATGTACTCCCGCCGGACCAACGTGTACCCGACGCCGAGCAACTCCACGTGCTCGGCGAGCAGCGCCTGCAGATGCGCCTCGACGCCGTCCTTGATCAGCCCGGGATCGACCCCCAGCTCGTGGCTGGAGTCGTGTTCGACGTCCTCGACGGTGATGCGCAGCTGCTCGCCCGCCTTGTTCTCCACCACCCAAACCGGACTGGGCCCACCCGCCTCCTCGACGAGCCAGCACGGCGGGCTCATCCAGTTCAACGGCTTGTAGGCACGGTCGTCGGCATGCACGCTGACCGACCCGTCCGACTTGATCAACAACAGCCGGCGGGCAGAGGGTAGATGAGCCGTGAGGCGCCCGACGTAGTCGACGGTGCACTGGGCGATGACGAGGCGCACGGGAACAACCATAGATGGCCGCTCCTGGCTCACTAGGCTGACGCCACGATGACCCAGAAGAAGAGCACGGCGCAGCGGCTGGGCCTAGTGCTGGAGAAGGTCACCAACCAGAGCAGCCGGATGCCGACGACTCCCGAGTTCGGCTCGTGGATCCTGGGCCGTGTCTCCGAGAGCCAGCGGCGCCGGCGCATCCGCATCCAGATCATCCTCACGACGTTCGTCCTCGGCGCCAACCTCATCGGCGTCGGCGTCGCGTTCCTCGTCGTCACCGTCACGTTCCCGGTGCCCAGCGTCTTCGACTCCCGGGTCCTGTGGATCACCTTCGCGGTGGCCCCCGCCTACATCGCCCTTGCCTTCGTGGTCGGAGTCATCTGGGCGACCAACCGGGTCATCAACAACGTGCGGTGGTCGCTCGAGGAGCGCGAACCGACACCCGAGGACCAACGCAACACCTTCTTCGCGCCATGGCGGCTGACCCGCGTCCTGCTGGCCCTCTGGGGCGGCGGCACCGTCGTGCTGACCATCATCTATGGACTACAGGACACCGACTACATCCCGAAGGTCCTGCTCGGCATCAGCTTTCCCGGCATCGTCGTATCGGCGAGCTGCTATCTGTTCACCGAGTTCGCCCTCCGCCCGGTGGCGGCGCAAGCCCTCGCGGTGGGGCCCCCGCCGCGCCGTTTCGCGCCGGGAATCATGGGCCGAACACTGACCGTGTGGGCGCTCGGTTCCGGCGTTCCCGTGCTGGGCATCCTTCTGGCTGCCATCCTCACGCTGTCGCTACACATCGTGTCGCCGACCCAGTTCACCGTCGCGGTAATGATTCTCGCGCTCTTCGCGTTGGCGTTCGGCTTCATCCTGATGTGGATCCTGTCCTGGCTGACCGCCACCCCGGTTCGCGTGGTGCGCGCCGCGCTCAACCGGGTCGAACAGGGCGACCT
>NZ_JBOGDD010001136.1:0-4966 GCF_050701675.1 Mycobacterium sp.
GGTAGAAGCCGGGCGCCCGGCTGCCACCGCGCGCAGAGCGCCTCCGTGACCTGAGACAGGGGATAGCCGGCCCTGAGCATCTGGCTGCGCACCAGATGGGTGGCCAGGTCGCGGTCGCCGAGTCCGAACCAGTCGGGCTGCACACCGTAGGCGGCGAGTTCTTCCTTCGCGTGCCAGGTTTCGTCGGCATGACCCCAGCCCCGCTCGGGGTCTATCCCTCCACCTAAGGTGTACATGCAGGTGTCGAGGTCCGGGCAAATGCGGACACCGTGCATCCAGGCGTCGTCGCCGACGTTGACGACCGCGGTGACCTCGTGGTCTCCCTCCGGCCCCGCTGCGGAGCCGGTGAACTGGCCAAGACCGAGGTACTGCTGGACGCCGAGGAGGAAGCGCGCCCCGCCGACGCCGCCCACCAGAACAGTGACTTTCACATCGATCGACACTAGGCGCATCCGCGCCGAAGTGGTCCACGGCGGGGGTCGACTTGGTCACTTTTACGACACGCCAGGTAACCGACGCGCCGACATTAGGTCACGGGATGGTATGAAAACGCGCCGTAGCGCTTGACCCTCGCAGCTAACCCGTGTCTAATCACATCAGTGTCATTTCCCGGTTGGCTTCCCGGTTCCAGTGTCGCAGACCGAGATTCGATCACTTGTTCGAATTGAAGTGGCCGCACTCGAACTCGGTGGGGTTTCAACAGGGGATTTACGAAAACAGGTGAGGAGGCGGAAGATGTCTTATGAGCACGTAGATTTCGATCGTGTCATCCGATTCGACAGTCGGATGCTCGGCTCAGCAGGCAACGAACCGCACACCAATGTTGGGCCGGCGCAGAACGGGATGGTTGTTGGTCGTCCCCAGTTGAGTGTGGTTCCTGACCACCCCGGCGCCTACGCCGACCCGCCACTCGACGACGAACAATGGCAGGAACGCGCGCTGTGTGCGCAGACCGACCCCGAGGCGTTCTTCCCCGAAAAGGGTGGTTCGACCCGCGAGGCCAAGCGCATCTGCCTCGGTTGCGAGGTGAAGGATGCGTGCCTCGACTACGCCCTGGCCCATGACGAGCGATTCGGCATCTGGGGCGGACTGTCCGAGCGGGAACGCCGCCGTCTCAAGCGCGGGATCATCTGAGCTTCTTCGCACCAGCGGCCGGCACGGACCTGGCGCGGCGTCTCAGTCGTCGTCGATCGTCGGGTCGATGACGGAGGGTTCGACGCCCAGATACGTGGCGACCTGAGCCACCAGCACGTCATGCAACAAGTCCGACAGATCGAGAGTGTCCTTCGCCCGCCGCTCGATTGGTTTGCGGAACAAAACGATTCGCGCCCTAGTGGCATTTCCCCTGACATCGACGCCCGCCGGTATCAGCCTGGCGAGGGCGATCGGCCCATCCGCGATGACCTCCGGTGGCCATTGGACGTTTTCGGGGTCCTTCGGTGAGATCCGCGGAATCTCGTCAACGGCGACGTCCAAACCGGACACCCGGTCCTGCCACTGTCGCTCGATCGGCTCGTAGGCCTCGAGGACTGCCATGTCGAAGCGCTCCGCGCGGCTGCGCCAGCCCGGCACGGTTGGTGGCAGCAGCGGACCGCGCATCTCCCTGCGTCCGCGGTGCGCGCGCCAAGGCTCCCGCTCGACCATGCGGCGATCGTAACGGTTGGAGATCGGCCGGTTGCGGGCTGCGCGTGTCGTAGGCCCGCGACGTTCCCGCGCGATAGCCTCGTGTCCGTGAACGTTCCCCGTCGCTGCTGCAGGCCCGGGTGCCCGCACTACGCCGTGGCGACGCTGACCTTCGTCTACAAGGACTCAACTGCCGTCGTTGGCCCGCTCGCCACCGTCTCAGAGCCCCACTCCTGGGACCTGTGCGTGATTCATGCCGGTCGGATCACCGCTCCGCGCGGATGGGAATTGGTCCGGCACGCCGGACCGCTGCCGTCGCATTCTGACGACGACGACCTGGTGGCTCTCGCCGACGCGGTGCGCGAAGGTCACGAAGTCGCGGTGGGCGCACCGCCCGCCGGGTTCTCGGACCCCGTGACCGGTGTGCGCGGCGGTGCGCTGATGGCTCCACCGGTTCAGCGTTCGGAGGAGAACGGTCGCAGGCGCGGGCACTTACGCGTCTTGCCGGACCCGGCCGACTGAGCGGCCCCGTAGATTCGAGTGAGCTGGTGTGACCCACCGGCACGACCCGCCGCACGACGAAAGCCAAGCCGATAGGCTGGCGCCAGGAGTTCCCCTTCGCGAGGAGATCTATGTCTCGGCCCGCTGCGGCTGTCAACCACGTCATCAAGGCGTATGACGTTCGTGGTCTCGTCGGCGAGGAAATCGACGAGCGGTTCGTCGCCGACGTCGGCGGTGCGTTCGCCAGGCTGGTGCGCGACGAGGGTAAGCCTGGTGCCGACAGCGTCGCGATCGGGTACGACATGCGCGCCAGCTCGCCCTCGCTCGCCGCGGCGTTCGCTCAGGGCGTGGCGGCGCAGGGACTGAACGTCACCAGGATCGGCCTGGCGTCGACCGATCAGCTGTACTTCGCCTCCGGTCTGCTCGACTGCCCCGGCGCGATGTTCACCGCCAGTCACAATCCCGCCGCCTACAACGGCATCAAACTGTGTCGCGCCGGCGCCAAGCCCGTCGGCAAGGACACCGGGCTGACCACCATCAGCGGCGAGGTCATCAACGGCGTGCCCGGGTTCGATGGCGAACCGGGCACCATCACCGACCGCGACGTGCTCGGTGAATACGGGGACTACCTGCGGTCGCTCGTCGACATCGCGGGTCTGCGCCCGCTGCGGGTGGCCGTCGACGCGGGCAACGGCATGGGTGGACACACCACGCCCGCAGTGCTCGGTCCGCTCAAGTCAATCACGTTGCTACCGTTGTTCTTCGAGCTCGACGGCACCTTTCCCAACCACGAGGCCAATCCGCTCGACCCGGCGAACCTGGTGGATCTGCAGCGTCACGTCGTCGAGACCGGCGCCGACATCGGGCTTGCCTTCGATGGGGATGCGGACCGCTGCTTCGTCGTCGACGAACTCGGCCACCCGGTGTCGCCGTCCGCGGTGACGGCACTGGTCGCCGGGCGCGAACTCGGCCGCGAGATCGGGGCCGCCGTCATTCACAACCTCATCACGTCGCGGGCGGTGCCGGAGTTGATCAACGAACGCGGCGGGACCGCCATCCGCTCACGGGTCGGCCACTCCTACATCAAGGAGTTGATGGCCGAGTCGGGAGCGATCTTCGGCGGGGAGCATTCGGCGCACTATTACTTCCGCGACTTCTGGGGTGCCGACTCCGGGATGCTGGCCGCGCTGCACGTGCTGGCGGCGCTGGGGGAGCAGGACCGGCCGCTCTCTCAGATGATGGCCGACTACCAGCGGTATGCAGCCTCGGGAGAAATCAACTACACGGTCGGTGACGCACCGGCGTGCGTCGATGCGGTGCTGAAGTCGTTGACAGGCCGCATCCAGTCGATCGACCACCTCGACGGCGTTACCGTCGACCTCGGCGACGGCGCCTGGTTCAACCTGCGCACGTCGAATACCGAGCCGTTGCTGCGCCTCAACGTAGAAGCCAGGAGTTCAGAGGAGGTGGCTGCGATCGTCGACCACGTAGCAGCCCAGATCACTTCGGTCAGCGAGACGGTCACATGAGCGCGGCGCAGGCCACCATCGACCTCGACGACGTCGAGGGTCTGCTCGCCGCGGACCGAGAGGGTTTGCTGCGGGCTGCATCGATGGCGGGTGCGCAGATGCGGACAATGGCTGCAGCCCTTGACGAGGGCGTCCTGGAACCGCTGCGGTCCGATCAACCGCCGCGCACCGTGGTCTGGGTGGCCACTCGAGGCGCAGCCGAGGCAGCGGGAGCGATGCTGGCCGCCGCCCTGGGGGGATCGACCGGGGCGCCGATCGTGGTCGCTTCCGAGGTGCCGCCGTGGATCGGTGCGCTCGACGTCATGATCGTTGCCGGAGACGATCCAGCCGACCCGGTGCTGGTGTCGGCCGCTGCCACCGGAATTCGGCGCGGCGCGCGGGTTGTCGTCGTCGCCCCTGACGAGGGACCGCTGCGGGAGGTTGCGGCGGGTAGGGCAGCCGTGGTGTTGGCGCCGCGACTGCTCGTCTCCGATGAATTCGCGCTCGTCCGATACCTTTCCGCCGGTCTGGCCGCTCTGCAGGTGGTCGATTCCGGGATGAGCGTGGACCTCGCCGTGCTGGCCGACGCCCTTGACGCCGAGGCGCTGCGCAACAGCGCGGGCCGAGAACTGTTCACCAATCCGGCCAAGGCACTTGCGGAGCGGCTCTCGGGTCGCGACGTCGTCCTGGCGGGTGGCAATGCCGCGAGCGTGGCGCTTGCCAGGCACGTCGGTGCGATTCTGCTCCGGGTGGCGCAGCAGCCGGTGGCCGCGGTTGGCCTTGCCGATGCCCTCGTCGCCCTGCGCCGCGGACTGGCAAGCAGTTCAACTGAGTACGAATCTTCGATCTTTCACGACGAGGAGATCGACGGGCCCCAGCCCGCCAGGGTGCGGACCGTGGTGTTCGCCACCGACGAGGAGCGGCCAGGGATCGTCGCGACGCTCAGTGGTTACGACGACGTCGAAGTGGTGAGCGCCGACGACGTGCCCGACCTCGTGACACCCCGGCCGAGCGGTCGTCCCGAGCAGCAATTGGTCATGTTGGCGGTACGCCTCGAAATGGCTGCGGCGTACCTGAGATTGGTTCGAGGTTAGACGAGTGGACGTATTGCGCGGCGCGCTGCGGACTTACGCGTGGGGCTCTCATAACGCCATTGCGGAATTCACGGGAAGGCCAAGTCCCACACCGCACCCCGAGGCCGAACTCTGGCTGGGGGCACACCCGGGCGACCCGGCGTGGCTGGAGGGTGACGACGGGGAGCGCTCGCTACTCGACACCATCACCGCCGATCCCGAGGGGCAGTTGGGGGCGTCGACGCGGGCCCGCTTCGGTGA